>NZ_JAYSCO010000042.1:0-5187 GCF_041914865.1 Pseudoduganella sp.
GATCAATATACTTCTGCCAGTATTGGCGCCAATCCTCCTGCTGTTCGTAGCAGGACGAGTTTGCGCGCCGGCAGGGCCTTATGCATCGAAGCTCCGGATAATTCGCGCAACCAAGGATGGGCAACTTGGTTGGATCGCAGTTGTATTCTGCGCCAATGCTACATACGATCTTTATCGCAAAGCAGCGGAAGGCGATTCATTGTACTGGGAAGGTCCAATACTTGCCGCCTGCATCGTTTGCCTGATCATTTCGAGCTTGCTGGCTATCATGGGCGCGACGTTCCCGGTTCCCGAAGCGAAATTTAAAAAAGCAACGTGGAAGGAGTGGATTCTGCACTATCGGCTTCTGGTGATGTCCACCTTTTTCACGGCCTTTTCAGCGTTATTGGCGACGATTAGCCATTTCTCAGTTCAGCCGGCTTGCCCTTAGCCGAAAAGCTGCAACACTCTGTATGTGGAAGGAGGGACGGCTTATGGATCAGGGAATGGATAGCGCCTGGGGTAATGAGGAACGCGTAACCCAGATTGTGCACAACTGGCTATGCGCATTGAGCCTCATCGGCTCAATATTGGCACTTGGCGCTAGCCTAGGGATTTTGATGGCCGGGCACTGATCGTGTGCCCGGCCCGGTGCGATTATTGGCGGTTGCCGCGGTCGATCAGTTCGTCCGTGGCATCGTCGATGGCTTCACGCAAGTCGCCGCGCTGTTTTTGCAGCTTGCCTTCCACCTGGTTGGCGACGCCTTTCACCTGCTGCTTCGAACTGCCGACCAGTTCACCAGCTTCTTCCTGGATCTTGCCGCCGATTTCCTTGGCTTTACCCTTCACTTGGTCCTTGTTCATGATTCGCTCCTTAAAAAGATTGCGACGAGCAAATCATACGGAGAGTAAGGTTCGGTTACTGTTCGCTCGTTAACATTTCCGCCAGACAGATGCCAGCCAGGGCTGCTGTTCGCGCGGCAAGCCTGCCGGACGGTAATAGTGCGTGACCGGCTCGAAGCCGGCCGCCCTCACCACTTCGGACCAGGTTTCGAAATCGTAGTAGCAGCCGTAGCGCGCGCCGTTCCAGCCTTCCTCGTTGTGCCCGCGCGGATTAGAGCTGAACAGGACGCCGCGCGGCTTCAGCGCCGCATGCAGGCGCGCCAGCACATCCGGCAAAGCGGCGCTGGGGACGTGGAACAGGGAAGCATTGGCGAATACGCCATCAAACGAGGCGGGAGGCAGGTCGAGCGCGACGAAGTCCTGCTGCCACACGGGACAGCCGCTCCAGCGCTGCGCCATCTCCACAAAGCGGGCCGAGCCATCGACACCGACCGGCTCATGCCCGAGGGACTTGAAAGTACGCAGGTCGCGGCCGGGGCCGCAACCAAGGTCGAGGATGCGGAACGGCGCCGTTCCTTCGATCGCATCGAGCAGCGCCGCCACGTTCTGGCTTACGTCATGGTCGCGCGTGCCCTCCAGGAAGGCTTGCGCATTGCGTTCGTAATGATCCAGCGTGCGGCGGGTGATCTGCTCGATATCGTCCATCCCCGTACTTTACCAGACGCGTACGCGCTGCTCCGGCGCCAGGTACAGCTTCTGGCCCGGCTTCACGTCGTAGGCCTTGTACCAGTCGTCCAGGTTGCGCACGGTGTAGGTGCGCCACTTGGCCGGCGAGTGGCCGTCGGTGGCGATCTGGTTACGCAGCGCCGCATCGCGCGCCTTGTTGGCCCAGCTGGAAGCAAAGCCCGCGAAGAAAGCGCGCTCCTGCTCCGGCGAGGCCTTGCCACCGGACGCCGCATTGAAGGCATCCAGCGCCGCCGCCAGGCCGGCCAGGTCGGCCAGGTTCTCGCTCAGGGTCAGGGTGCCGTTCAGTTTCAGGTCAGGGAAAGCCTGGTAAGCGTCGTACTGCGCCACCAGCGCCGCAGCGCCCTTCTTGAAATGCTCGCCGTCTTCCTTGGTCCACCAGTCGCGCAGGCGGCCTTTGGAGTCGAACTGCGCGCCCATGTCATCGAAGCTGTGGCTGATCTCATGGCCGATCACGGAACCGATCGCGCCGTAGTTATGCGCATCGGACGCGTTCATGTCGAAGAACGGCGGCTGCAGGATCGCGGCCGGGAAGTTCAGCGCATTCTGCATCGGCATATTCACCGCATTCACGATATGCGGCGGCATGCACCATTCGGTCGCATCCACTTTCTTGCCCAGCTTGGACAGCTCCTGGCGGTAGTGGAATTTCTCCGCGCGCAGCAGGTTGCCCATGGCGTCGTCCGGCTTGATCTCCAGGCCCTCGTAGGAAGTCCACTTGTCCGGATAGCCCACGCCCACGTACAGCGTGCGCAGCTTCTCCTGCGCCTCTTTTTTGGTGGAGGGCGCCATCCAGTCCAGCTTGTCCACGCGCTTGTGGAAGGCGGCCACGATGTTGGCCACCATGACCTGCAGGCGCGCCTTGGCTTCCGCCGGGAAGTAGCGCTCGACGTACATCTTGCCCGCAGCATCGGGCAAGGCGCTGTTCACCGCGCCCAGGCCGCGCTTCCAGCGTGGCGACAGCTGCGGCGTGCCGTTCAGGGTGCGGCCGTAGAACTCGAAACGCTGGTCCACAAAGGCCTTCGGCAGCGAGCCGCCGAAGTGGTTCACGGTATGGAAGGCCAGGAAGTCTTTCCATGCCTGCAGCGGCATCTCATTCACCAACGCGGCGGCGCCGGTGATCGCGGTCGGGTGGTAGACCATGAACTTGCCCTGCTTGCCAAGGCCGGCGGCGCGGAAGAAGGACTTCCAGTCCATGCCGGGCGCCTTGGCGCTGAAGTCCTTCATGGTCCACAGGTTGTTGGCCTTCTGGATATCGGCCGAATCTTCGCGCGTGGCGTGCGACTGGGCGATCTTCTTCTCCAGTTCGTAGACGCGCGCGGCGCGGGTCTCTGGTTCGCTGTAGCCGGCCAGTTTGAGCATGGCGGCGATGTGGGCCTGGTAGGCCGTGCGCAGTTGGCTCATGCGCTGACTGTCTTCCAGGTAGAACGCGCGGTCCGGCATGCCCAGGCCGCCTTGCAGCACGTACGGCACGTAGTTGTGCGGATCGGTCAGGCCTTGCGCGATCCAGATGCCGAAAATGTTCTCGGTGTAGAAATTGGTGGAGTTCAGCGGGTCGACGTCGGCGCGCACGCTGGCGCCCAGGGCCTGGACCAGGCCGGCCTTGTCCTTGATGGCATCGATCTTCTTCAGCTCCGGCGCCAGCGAGGCCGTGCCGGCGGCTTCAATCGCCGCTTCGTTCATAAAGGCGCGGTAGAAATCGGTCACACGGCGCGCATCGCCGGTCGGGTTCTTGGCGGCGGTTTCCTCGATCAGCTTGACGATGCGGGCATTGGTCTCATCGCCCAGCGCCGAACCGGCGCCCCAGCTGCCCTTGTCGGCCGGAATCTCGGTCTTGGCCAGCCATTCCGCATTGACGTAGCCGAAGAAGTCATCGCCCGGCAGCGGCACCGCGGCTTGCTGCGCAGGCGCAGCCTGGGCCGGCGCCGCCTGTTGGGCAAGCGCCGGGGCCAGTCCCAGGGTGGCGCCGCAGAAGGCCAGGGTAAGGGCCAGCTTGAGAGGCGTTACGCGTGTCGTTGTGTGCATTGTGTATCCCTATATCTAGTAATTTTTGGTGGCGGATTAAGCCAGACTGCACTCTAGCGGCAACCGCAGCGTGACATGGCGCCTGTGCGACAGACTGCAAAATTGCGGGATCAAATGCAGAAATCAGGGAATGCTGTGCAGCAATGCCAACGAATGTTAAAAACTTGCTGCACTCCCCTCTGGAATCGCTATATAGTTCACTTACAGCAACGCCTATCAATGAGGAGACTTTCCATGAAGCTCGAAGCCCTGTTCCAGAATCCAACCGCGTTGCCCACTGCTCCGAAGGTTGTTGACGAATTGATCAGCAGCTTCGACAAGGCCAGCGTATCCACCGAGGACATCGCCAAGAAACTGTCGGCCGATCCGGTCCTGAGCGCCAAGCTGCTGCGCCTGGCCAATTCCGCCTATTACCATGTATCGCGCTCGATCGGCACCGTCGAAGACGCCGTGCTGATGCTGGGCTTCGTCACCGTGCGCACGCTGGTGATCAGCTCCGGCCTGGTGAGCGGCTTCAAGACTGTGCCCGGCCTCGACCTGCGCCAGTTCTGGCGCTACAGCCTGCGCACCGCCGTCGGCGCCAAGTTCATCGCCAAAGCCTGCAAACAGAATACCGACCTCGCCTTCACGATCGGCATGATGCACGCCATCGGGCAGCTGGTGATCCACGCCGCCATGCCGGAACAGGCCATGGCGCTGGACAAGATCGCCGGCCCGCTCGATTCACGCCGTCTGGATGCCGAGCAATCCTCGCTGGGCTACAATTTTGCCGACGTCGGCGCCGAACTGGCCCGCCGCTGGAAATTCCCGCCTGCATTCTCGGAAACGATTGCCGCCTTCCCCAACCCGGGCGACGACCTGCTGGCCTCCGTAATCCACCTGGCCGCCTGGCGCGCCCGCGTTGACGAAAACAAGCTGACGCCGGAAGAAATCGCCGCCTGCTATCCGACCGAAGTGGCTGACAACCTGGGCCTGGACGACAATGCCCTGATTGACCAGATGCCATCGCTGGACGAGCTGAGCGCTGGACTGGAAGAACTGATCAAATAAGCAACGAAACTGCTTTACTCCTGGCCGTTGTTGCCCTTGGGATGGGGGCGCAACGGCTTTTTTCATACTTTTTTCAAATTTTTTTTGAGAAAACCCTAAAGTTCCTGCCGAGCCTGACGTAAATCCAGAAAAGCGGTACTCCGCGCACTGAATCCAAGGCTCAAAAATGACCTCGACCGAAGTCCTCGCAACCTACGAAAATATTGCCGGTTTGACCAATAAGATGGTGATGGCCGCGCAAGCCAGCGACTGGGACTCGCTCGACCGCATGGAAAACCAGTGTGCCGCAGCCTCGGTCGCCCTGATGGGCGGCGCAGCGCCAGTGCAGGGCGATGCCCGCAAGCGCAAGATTGAGCTGCTGAAGCAAATCCTCGCCAACGACCGCGCCATCCGCGAAGTAACCGAGCCGTGGCACAACCGCCTGAACGGCTGAACGGCTGATTCCGCTCCACCAGCACCAAACGAAAGCGCCTCCGGGCGCTTTTCTTTTTTTTGTCCACTTTGGGGTCAGGAAGAACGAAAGACATTTTGAAAAATGTCTTTCGT
>NZ_JAYSCO010000042.1:5197-20010 GCF_041914865.1 Pseudoduganella sp.
AAACAAAAAAATTTAAAAAATTGATTTTGTGATCTCCCCCCCCCCAAAGTGGACAAAAATGTGGAGGTGGAAATGAAAAAGGCGCCCGCTTGGGGCGCCTTCGAGGTATTCGGAGGGGCGAGCACCAGGTATCTCCTGGCGTCGCCTCAGCGCCGGTTGCACCCGGCGTTCATATCGCCTCAGTCGGCTATGAACAGCTTCCAGACGGGGTCGTTTCCTCAACGTCGCTCTGCGGTTCGCGTCACGCTATCGGTGGTGACTGCGGCAGAACCTCGCCTGTGTGAGCCCAGTATAACGCAGTTGAAAAAATTTTGTCTAGCGTACAAAAGCAACAGCCATTACTCCTGGGTAGCAGCTTCTTCCATAATAGGCTCCGCTGCTGCAGCGGGTTCTTCTTTTTTGCGGAACGACTGCCAGATCTTTAACGGCCCCTGCCCGCGGCGCTTGCGCAGGAAGTAGATCACGCCTCCCAGCACGGCCAGTCCAGCCAGGCTGCCGGCCGCCACCATGATCCATTTGCTGCGGGACTTGGCTTCCTGCTCCGGGGTGGCGCCGGGTTTGGTCGGCTTGGCGCCGGGCTTGCTCGGGGCGGGTTCGGGCTTGGCCGGCGCTGCGGCTTCCTTGGCTGGTGCGGAGGTGGCGCTGGCGGCTTGCGCGGCGCTTGCGGCAGCCACGCTGGCGGCGGCACTGCCGGCGCTGGATGCGGCCACGGGCGCCGCACTGGGCGATGGCGGTACCGCCAGGGCTTGCTGCAAACGCTGCACTTTTCCTTCGAGGTCGACCAGCTTTCCGGTCATCGCCTGGCATTGCTGGATTTGCGCTTCGACTTGCGCCGGTACGCAAGCTTGTGCGGGCGCCGCAGCTGGATGGGTATTGGTTGTCAGTGCTGCCGCCTCGGCGCGCACGGGGCGCGCAACCGCCGCTGCCTTCACCGGCCCCGGGGCTGCCTTGGGCTCGCTTGCCGCGCTTGCCGCCGCAGGCTGCGCTGGCACTTTGGCACTCGCCTGTTTGCGCGCGGTGAAGGCGCGTTCAGCCGCCGCAGTCAGGCCTGCTTCGCCCTGCCCTGCCGGGTCCGGCTTGGCCAACGGCGCGGCGGGTGCAGCTGGCGTCGGTGCAGGTGGCGGGGAAGGCGCTGGCGCAGGCAGTGGCGCTGCCGCCGGCGTCGCTGCCGCCAGGGCGGCCGTCCGCGCGGCGCGCTGGGCCGGTGGCTCGGGCGTCAGCCAAAGCGTGGCGGCGCGGATGATTTGCCGTCCGCCGCTACTCAGCTCCAGGAACAGGTGCAGGCCTTCGACGTTCACCGGCTGCAATGTGGTCAGGTGCAGGAAGCGGCGGTTGTCGCGCTTGGCGACGGAGATGTACAGGCCTGCCAGGGCCGGCGGCACGCTCAGCCCGGCGCCCTTGAAGACATCCGGATTGGCCAGCCTGGCCTGGATCTCGGCCAGGTCGGCCGGGGTCAGGTCGACCAGCTCGATATCGGCCGACAGCTGTTGGCCGAGATACGAATTGACCTTCACCTCCCCCAACTCGGCAGCACGCACCGGGCCACACAGGGTGGCGGCAAGCAGCGGCAGCACCAGGGCGCCCAGGGTCAATCGTTTGCTTAGCATGGAGAACAGGTCTATTTCCGTAATGTATTCATTAACGGCCAAAAATCCCATTTTTATAGCCCCGGCAGAGGAATAGCCAAGGCGTTAGAATCATGTCATCACTTTCCCACCCTTGGAGTCCCACATGAACAGCAGAACCGAGCGCGACAGTTTTGGCCCGATTGAAGTTCCCGCCAGCCAGTTGTGGGGAGCCCAGACCCAGCGCTCACTGGAGCATTTCCGCATCTCCAGCGAACGCATGCCGCCTGAACTGATTGCCGCACTGGCCAGTGTGAAGCGCGCTGCGGCCCAGGTCAACCTCGATCTCGGCGTGCTGGACGCCGGCAAGGCGAAGGCCATCATGCAGGCGGCGGATGAAGTGCTGCAGGGTCTGCACCCAGGCGAGTTCCCGCTGGCGGTCTGGCAAACCGGCTCGGGTACGCAATCCAATATGAATATGAACGAGGTGCTGGCCAACCGCGGCTCCGAGCTCATGGGCGGCGAACGCGGCGAGGGCCGCAAGCTGCATCCAAATGACGATGTCAACAAAGGCCAGTCCTCCAACGACATCTTCCCAACCGCCATGCACGTGGCGGCGGCCCAGGCGGTGGCCAACAATGTGCTGCCCGCCCTGCGCCAGTTGCGCGCCACCCTGCAGGCCAAGGCACAGGCCTTCGAAGGCATCGTCAAGATCGGCCGCACCCACCTGCAGGATGCCACCCCGCTGACCCTGGGCCAGGAATTTTCCGGCTACGTCGCGCAGCTCGACTACGCTGAAAAGGCGATCGAAGCGACCCTGCCGGCAGTGCTGGAGCTGGCGGCCGGCGGCACCGCAGTCGGCACCGGCCTGAACGCGCATCCCGAGTACGCCGGCCGCATCGCCGCCGAATTGGCGGCCCGCCTGGGACTGCCCTTCCGCAGCGCCGACAACAAGTTCGCCGCGCTGGCTGGCCATGACGCCCTGGTGTCGGCCCATGGCGCCCTGAAAACGCTGGCCACCGCGCTGATGAAGCTGGCCAATGACGTGCGCTGGATGGCCTCCGGCCCGCGTTCCGGCCTGGGTGAAATCACCATTCCCGAGAATGAGCCGGGCAGCTCGATCATGCCGGGCAAGGTCAACCCGACCCAGAGCGAGGCGCTCACCATGCTGTGCTGCCAGGTATTCGGCAACGATGTGGCGATTACGCTGGGCGGCGCGTCCGGCAACTTCGAGCTGAACGTGTTCAAACCGCTAATCGCGCACAACTTCCTGCAGAGCGCGCGCCTGCTGGCGGACGGCATGCGCAGCTTCGACGAACACTGCGCGCACGGCATCGAACCAAACCTCAGCCGCATTGCCGAGCTGATGGAGCGCTCCCTGATGCTGGTCACCGCGCTGGCGCCCCATATCGGGTATGATCGCGCCGCGCAAATTGCGAAAAAGGCGCAGCACGAGGGCACGACATTGAAAGAAGCGGCCCTGGCCCTTGGTTTTGTGAACGAAAGCCAGTTTAATGAATGGATTGTTCCGTTAGAAATGACCAAGCCAGGCGGCAAGGGTTGATTCCATATAGAAATACAACACCCCAGCGCCAGCCCAACAGAAAGAGGATTAAAATGCAGAAAGTAGATTTCGAATTGACAGGCGAGTACATCGAGCTGAACCAGCTCCTGAAGGTGGTCGGCCTGTGCGACAGCGGCGGCGCTGGCAAGCAGATTGTGGCCAGCGGCGACGTGAAGGTCGACGGCAAACAGGAGTTGCGTAAGACGGCAAAAATCCGGGCGGGCCAGCGTGTGCGCCTGGGCGACGTGCAGATTGACGTCCATGCCGAGGGCAGTGCGGCCTGATTAAACCCGCGCGGAGGGTAGCATCATGGATGGCCCCGACGAGAAGCAAATGCCGACGCAGGAGCAGCTGATCGGTGACCTGCGCCAGGTCATCGAGAATGCTGAAGAACTGCTCAAGAATACCGACCACTACACCAGCGTGCTGTACCAGTCAGCACGCGCCAAGCTCGCGCAAGCCTTGCTGGCAGCGAACGAGGAGCTTGAGCGTTGCGAGGATGCGCAGCTGTTGCGCATGATTGAAGCGACCCACCGTGCCAACCTCCTGCACCGCGACCTGAGCGGGGAGGATAAATTGATGCGCGCTTTCTATTAGGATTGGCCAAATAAAAAACCCGCAGGCACCGGCAACGGTGCGGCGGGTTTCTTTATTGCCCGGTTACAGCTCAGGCAGTGGTATTGATGTTCTGGCCCAGGTACGACGGCAGGTTGCTGGCGGCTGGCGCTGGCGGGATCGCTTCGATCAGGGCCTGGGCGCTGGAGGCTTGCACGTCCTGTGCCTTTTTCATGACGGCATAGCCGACCTGGACCCGATTGCTGGTCTCGGCGATAGTCGTTGCTGCTTTGGCAATGCTCACTGCGTCCATTTTAAACCTCCCACTTGTACTTATCTTGAATTACGGACGAGTTTTGGGGAACTTTAGGCTTGGCGCGGAATTTTTTTTACCAGCCAGGCGAGGACGGTTTCCGGACGGTTCAGGTCGAGCCACTGCAGGCGCGGTGGCAGGGCTTCCGGCATGGGCTGGTCGGAGGCGATGGCGACAATGCTGTGGTCGTCCAGGTAGCGCGGCGGCTGGCCGGCAATGCCGCGGTAGACCTCCAGCTTATCAATTTGCCATGCATGGAAGCCTTCGACCAGGGTCAGGTCGGCGGGTTTCAATCTTGCCAGCTGTTCGTCGCAGCCCGGCTCTTCGGCGCCGCGCAGTTCGTGGATGATCGCGAAACGGTACGGCGACGCGATCATCACTTCGGCCGCACCAGCCTGGCGGAAGCGGGCGCTGTCCTTGCGTGGCGGTTCCAGCTCAAAGTCGTGGTGGCTGTGTTTGATGACGTTGACCTTCCAGCCGGATTTGGCCAGTTCGGCCACCAGATATTCCACCAGCGTGGTTTTGCCGCTGCCGGACGGGCCGACAACGCCAAGGACATTCTGTTTATTGCTCATAACTGCACTCGATAGCGGTAGCCGCGGAAGCTGAAAACTGCCTGCTTGGGCTGGAGTTTTTCCAGCAGGAGGCCGGGCGCGACTTCCTCGCCTTCCCTGCGCAGGACTTTGTCGATCAGCAGCAGGCGGTCGGCCGGATTCTTGGAATAGATGTAGCCACCCAGCGCGATTTGCGGGATGGCGCGCTGGATGGGTTCGGGAAGGTCTTGCAGCGATTGGATGTGTTCCTCCACCGGCGCGGGAGCAGCCGGCGCGGGTGTGGCTGGCGCGTCGGCGGCGCGCTGGCTGACAGGCGCGGGCTTCAGTGCGGGTTGCGGCGGCACGGGTGCGGCGCTGGCCGCGACGGCCGTCGCAACCGAAGGCGCGGGCGGCACGCTTGCGGCCATGGTCGCAGGGGATTTAGGCGGGGCGGCTTCGGTCCGTGCCTGGGGCACGGGGGCACCCGGCGCCGGCTGCGTGGCCAGGACGGGCGCGCCGGCAGTTGTCTGGGTGGCCCCAGCTGCGGCGGGTGCGGCGGCGGCGACGGATGCGGCAGCAGCGGCCGGCGCCGCAACCGGCGCCACAACCGTCGGCGCGGCAGGCACGTCGGCGGCGGCGGCGGTGCTTGGCGAACGCGCATCGGCGACGGTTGCGGGTGCACTCGCAGCAGGCGGCAACGCGGGGGCTGGCGGGCTGGCGGCCGGCTGCTGGCGCACCAGCATGGTGGCCAGGCCGGCGATGGCTGCACCCATCAGCACCAGGGCCGCGATCAGGGGCGCCCGGCGAGGGCTACTTCCCTGCCCTGGCGGTGCGCTAGCCAGCGTGGGGGCGTGGATCGTCGGCGTGGAGCCGATCTGGCGTTCGGCCTGCGCTTTCTTAAGTGCTTCGAGAATATAGGACATATTATTTCCCCGCTGCGGCCAGCAGGCGCGGCTCGGTCAGATTGCCCGGCTGCGACAGGCGGATGAAGGTCTTCGGCCCGGCGACGCCATCGGCTCTCAGGCCTTGCGCGGTTTGGAATTCGCGCAAGTATCGCAGGGTTTCGCCGGCCAGTGGCTGGTTCTCGCGCGGTTTCTTGATCCCGTTTATTTGTGCCAGGCGGCGCGCCAGCCAGTCGACGTCCGGGCCTTTGTCGCCTTGCGCGACTTCTTCGCGCCAGCTGCGGGGGGCGCGCCAGAACGTCATGAAGCTGCCGTCGAAGCGGCTTTCCAGCGCATCGGCTGGAACGGTTTCGGTCCCGCTGCCGGTGATGAGGGTCGCTTTGCCGGCGTTGAGTGCTGACAGCAGCACCGTCCGGGGCTTTGCGGGATCGTCGCGCAGCTTGATGATGACGGGGCGATTCAGCCTGCGGATCTCGGCCAGGCCGCCCTTGGTTTGCCAGCAGCGCAGGTTGCGCTTGGCGGCTTCGGGACAGCCTTCTCCTGGGGCCAACTCGATTTCCCACTGTGCGGCCAGTTGGCGCAAAGCGTCATCCATGGTGAGCGATGCCGCTGCTGGCGCGTCAGGGCGCACGGTGGCGGCGGGCGATGGCGCGACGCCAGGCTGCAGCGCCGGGGCGACAGATGGCTGAACGGTGGCCGGCTGGGCGGCGCCAAGCGGCTGCGCTGCGGCTGCCGGCTGTGCGGCGGTCGGCTGCGCGGCGGCGGATGGCTTTGCGGCGCCGGGCGGCTGGGCGGCGCGCGACGCTTGCAGGGCGGCGGACGAAGCGGCGGCTTGCGTGGCGGCGCCCGGCGCGGACGCGGGAACGCTTGCAGTAGGCATCAACTGCCACGCCGCAGCCGCCGTGATCGCAGCGCCTGCCAGGACACCGGCAGCGGCAAGGCGCCATGGCCGTGCGCGGCCGGCTGGCGCGCCCTCCCCGGCAAACACTTCCTCCGCCGCGCGCCGCAGGATGGTGGCATTCACCTGCGCACGGTTCTCCACATAAGCCCCCAAGAGCGCGCGGTCGCACAGGAGATTGATCCGGCGCGGCACGCCTTTGCTCAACTGATGCACACGCCGCAGCAGGCCGCGCGGGAACAGTTCGACCGCCCCTGCCCCGGCAACCGCCAGGCGATGCTGGATATAACTGCCCACCTCCTGCTCCGACAGGGAGCCCAGGTGATAGCGCGCGATCACGCGCTGCGCCAGCTGCTCGAGCTCGGGCCGCGCCAGCATGCCGCGCAGCTCCGGCTGCCCGATCAGGATAATCTGCAGCAGCTTGCGTTCGCTGGTTTCAAGGTTGGTCAGCAAGCGCAATTGTTCCAGCACGTCTGCCGACAGGTTCTGCGCCTCGTCGATCACCAGCACATTGTTCAGGCCCGCCGCATGCGACTGCAGCAGGTAGGCATTGATCGCGTCGACGTAGGCTTTGACGCTGTGGGCGCCGCCCGGCAGCGCGATGCGGAACTCATCGCACACCGATTGCAGCAGCTCCGCCACCGTCAGCTTGGGATTGAAGATATAGGCCAGCCGGCAATCGGCCGGAATCTGCTCCATGAAGCAGCGGCACACCGTGGTCTTGCCCGCGCCGATCTCGCCGGTCAGCAGCACGAAACCGCCGCCGCTGCCCACGCCGTACAGCAGGTGCGCCAGCGCCTCGCGGTGCCGTTCGCTCATGAACAGGTAGCGCGGGTCCGGGGCGATCGAGAATGGCAGCTGTTTGAGGTTGAAGTATTGCGTGTACATGGTCGGCGCTTAGCGCAGCGCAGGCGGCAAGGGCTTGAATTTGGCGCAGTATATCTTGGAGCGCGTGTTGAAATAGACGATCCGGCTGCCCGGCTTGGACTCCCGCACCGGATAGCGCGAAGCGTCGATTTTCGCATACGACAAGCCGTCCTGGCGGCGCACCGCCTTCTCCAGCTCTTCCGGCGTGGTATCGGCCACGGCGCCGACGAAGCTGTACGGGAAGCTCTCGTCGCTGACGATCACCTCGAGCACCGGCACGCCCCACAGCAAAGCATCGTCGGTACGGAACCAGTAGGCCCCGCCCTCGCGCTTGTAGGGCGGGCCGAAATGCTGGCTAAGGTAGTCGAAGTAATAGCGGTTGGACGTCTGGTCGCGGCACAGCAGGCCGTTACCCAGCACATCGCCGAAATGGGAAGGCGGCGCGGCATGCGCCAGGGAAGATGCGGCCAGCAGGCTGGCGCAAAAAAGTCGCAGGCCCGGCATCACTTACAGTTTCTGCATCCAGGCGCGGTTGGCACTGATCTTGGCCTTGGCAGCAGGCGGCAACGCTTCATAACAGCCAGGATATTGCTTCAGGGAACCTTCGCGGATTTCCTTCTGCAAACCATTGATCAGGAACACGTATACCGTTCCACCCTGGTCGGTCGCTTTGGTTCCTAAGTACTTGATCATAAGAGTCTCTCCTGACGAGCATTATGACATTTCAAAACGAAAGCACAACGTTTTGGGTCAAGC
Organism: Pseudoduganella sp.; assembly: GCF_041914865.1. Lineage (NCBI taxonomy): Bacteria > Pseudomonadati > Pseudomonadota > Betaproteobacteria > Burkholderiales > Oxalobacteraceae > Pseudoduganella > Pseudoduganella sp. The sequence continues at coordinate 13,151 of NZ_JAYSCO010000042.1, forward strand.
CGTGTGCATTTCGGCCTCGGAAAAATGCAGTTCGTTCCCCGTTTTTGCGCTTCTGTCTTTTTCCCGGCCCGGCCCGGGGCGGATTCACATATCGTTTCACCATCCCAACCTGGACAGTGACAATCAAAATGAAAAAGCTGATCACCTACGGCGCTGCCTTTTCCCTGATCGCCCTTGGCGTCTCGACGCTGCATGCGACGCCGTCGGAAACCGAGAAGAAGGCCGAGCAAACGCCGACCCGCGAAAACCGCCCGGTGACAGCCTTCAGCCGAATTGAAGTCGACGGCCCCTACAAGGTCCTGGTCAATGCGCAGGGCGCGCCGGCCGTGGAAGTCAGCGGCCCGAAACGCCAGGTGGAGCAACTGGAAACCGTGGTCCAGGGCGACACCCTGCATATCCGCCCGCTGCGCCGCAACCACTGGGTGTTCAGCTTTGGCAAGCAGCGCGAACCGGTGATCGTGAAAGTCAGCGCCAGCGGCCTGAAAGCACTGAGCTCGAGCGGCAGCGGCGACGTCGAACTGGAGCGCGTCGATAGCAATGAATTCAAGCTGATCAGCACCGGTCCTGGCGACCTCAGCGTCTCTGGCAGCGCCACCGAACTGACCGTCAAGGCCAGCGGCAGCGGCGACCTGCACCTGCACCGCATGCGCGCCACCAATGTGAACCTGGTCATGACCGGTCCGGGCGACGTGACGGCGCCGGCCATTACCGGCGACCTGAATGCGGTGCTGTCCGGCTCCGGCGACCTGGAAGCGAGCGACGTGCGCGCCAACAAGGTCAACGCCTCGGTCAGCGGCCCCGGCAATGTGGAACTGCGCGGCAGCAGCCGCGACATCCGCGTCGACCTGTCCGGCTCGGGCGACCTGGAAGCCTGCGGCATGCAGGTGGAGAATGTGAGCGCCATCCTGAACGGCCCTGGCAGCGCCTGCCTGAGCGGCAACATCAAGAAGTTCGACGCCGAAGTGCACGGCTCGGGCGACCTGGAAGCGCGCGGCCTGCAAACCCAGAACACGCGCGTCAGCCTGAGCGGCCCGGGCGGCATGAACCTGTCCGGCAGCAGCGCCACCCTGAGCGCGGACGTCAGCGGTTCCGGCGACCTCGATGCCAAGCAGCTCAAAGTAGCCAAGGCGGTCACCCGCAGCAAGGGCCCCGGCAATATCTACCTGAGCAAGGTGAGCGATTCGCTCGATGCCGAGGTGCGCGGCTCCGGCGAGCTGCAGGCCGAACCGGAATGCAAGGATGTCAAAGTGAGCATGAGCGGCCCGGGCGGCGTGCAGCTGCGCGGCTGGACCAGCACCCTGAACGTGCAGATGTCCGGCTCCGGCAGCCTCGACGCGCGCGACATGCTGGCCAAACAGGCCGAAGTAAATGTGCGCGGTCCAGGCAATGCCACGGTGAATGTACAAGGCAAAGTGGCGGCGCAAGGCCAGCAACTGGTCTCCGACAAACAGCGTGTGGTGACGATCGACCGTCGTGGCGCCCACACTGAATGATTGACGACATCGCTGCTGACGCCTGGGGCGCCGGCAGCGATTAGCTTCTTCCTCCTGCCCGGCCACTGGCCGGGCTTTTTTTCGTCCATACCAAAAACCATACCATTACCGATCCACGCCATCCCCTTTTCAATCAATGACTTAGGCTTTAGTGGTGTGGTATCCATGCGAACCGAAACAATACCAGTTAAATACCTGTTGACAAGCTGGTGTGCTCCCCATATAGTCGCCACAGTCCTTTTCATCCCGTGAAAAAATGATTGAATTCCTGATAGGCGTCGATGGCGGCGGCAGCGGCACACGCGTACGCCTGGCCCGCACCGATGGGCAATTGCTGGGCGAAGGCCAGGCCGGCCCCTCCGGCCTGCTGCATGGTATTAAGAACGCCTGGACTGCCGTCGAGGAAGCGATCAGCCGCGCCTTCGAGGCGGCCGGCTTGCCGCTGGCGCCGCGCGAGCGCATCGCCGTCGGCCTGGGCCTGGCCGGCGTGCATAACAAGCAATGGGCCGCCAACTTTGTCGCCGCCAATCCCGGCTATGCCGCGGTCGCGCTGGAAACCGACGCCTTCACCACCGTCCTGGGCGCCCATGAAGGCCAGCCCGGCGCCATCATCGCGCTCGGCACCGGCAGCGTGGGCGAAATCCTGCATGCCGACGGCAGCCGCTGCGAAGTGGGCGGCTGGGGCTTCCCGGCGGGCGATGAAGCCAGCGGCGCCTGGATCGGGCTGAAAGCCATCAACCACATCCAGCAGGTGCTGGACGGCCGCGTGCCGGGCAGCGCCTTCGCCGACGCCGTGATCGACGCCTGCGGCGGCAACCGCGAACGCATCCAGGTCTGGCTGGCCAACGCCTCGCAAACCGCCTACGCCCAGCTGGCGCGCCTGGTCCTGCAGCATGCCGACAGCAACGCCATTGCGCGCGGCATCCTGGTCGAAGCCGGCCAGCAGGTGGCGCTGATTGCGCACGGCCTGGACGCCAGCGGCACCCTGCCCATCGCGCTGTGCGGCGGACTCGGCGAACCGCTGCGCGCCTACTTGCCGCCTGCCCTGCTGCAGCGGATTGTTCCACCCAAGGGCGACTCGGCCGCGGGTGGCCTGCGCCTGATCCAACAACACTTGAAGGAGTAGAGCGTGCTATCCCAGTTGAGCAATTTCCGGCCCGACGCCGACAGCGACACCCCGCTGTACATGCAATTGGCGAACCAACTGTCCGACGGCATTGCCAGCGGCGACTGGCGCGCCAATGAAGCGCTGCCCTCTGAACGGGTGCTGTCGGAAATGCTCAACATCTCGCGCGTGACGGCGCGCAAGGCGATCGACATGCTGTGCGCGCGCGGCATGCTGACGCGCCGGCGCGGCTCGGGCACCTATATCACGCCCAAGCTGGAACAGCCGCTGTCGCGCCTGACCAGTTTCTCCGAAGAGCTGCGCCAGCGCGGCTTTACCGCCGGCTCGCGCTGGCTGCAACGCGAAATCGGCGTGGCGGCGCCGATCGAGCTGCTCTCGCTCGGCCTGTCGCCGAACATGCCCGTTGCGCGCCTGAAGCGCCTGCGCACGGCGGACGACGTGGTGATGGCGATTGAAACCTCGACCATCCCGGCCATGTACATGCCGGATCCGGGCAACGTCAACGGCTCCCTGTACGGCTACCTGGAAGCGAGCGGCAACGTGCCGATGCGCGCGCTGCAGCACATCCGCGCCATCAACGCCAATGCCGAGCAGGCGCGCCTGGCCAATATCGCGCCCGGCACCGCCATGCTGCACATCACGCGCGTGAGCTACCTGGAAAGCGGCGCAGCAGTGGAACTGACCCACTCCTACTGCCGCAGTGACTATTATGAATTTGTAGCGGAGTCGCGTCGATGAACGAGGCAATCAAAGGCAATATCCTGACACCGTCGGGCTGGCTGAACGGCACCATCACCTTCGGCGAGCGCATTGCGGACATCGCAGGCGCCAGCGGCGACCCGGCGCACAACAGCGACGACTATATCCTGCCCGGCTTCATCGACCTGCACGTGCACGGCGGCGCCGGCAAGGACGTGATGGAAGGCGGCGACAGCGTGCACGCGATTGCCGCCATCCACGCCCGCCACGGCACCACCTCCATGCTGGCCACCACCATGACCGCGCCGCCGGAGGATATCGACCTGGCGCTGGCCGCCATCGGCATGGCCGTGCGCCAGCGCGGCAAAGGCGAGGCGCGCGTGCTGGGCGCCCACCTGGAAGGCCCGTATATCAACAGCGGCAAACTGGGCGCGCAGCCGAACTTCGCGCGCGCCGCCACGCTGGAAGAAGTGCACCGCCTGGAACAGCTGGCGCCGCTGCGCGTGATCACCGTGGCGCCGGAAATCTCGGGCCACCTGGAGCTGGTGCGCGACCTGGCCGGCCACGGCGTGCGCGTGCAGATCGGCCACACCCTCGGCTCCTACGAGGAAGGCGTGGCCGCGCTGGACCACGGCGCCACCGGCTTTACCCATCTGTTCAATGCCATGAGCGGCCTGCACCACCGCGAGCCCGGCATGGTCGGCGCGGCGCTGGCGCACGCCGAATTCGCGGAACTGATCCCGGACCTGCTGCACGTGCACCCGGGCGCGATCAAGGGCGCGCTGCGCGCCATCCCGCGCCTGTATTGCGTGACCGATTCCACCGCCGCCACCGGCATGCCGGACGGCGAGTACATGCTGGGCCGCCACATCGTGCACAAGTGCATGGGCGGCGTGCGCCTGCCCGACGGCACCCTGGCCGGCTCCACGCTGACGCTGGACCAGGCCCTGCGCAACCTGGTCGGGCTGGGCCTCGACCTGGCCGACGCCTCCAAACGAGTTTCCACCCATGCGGCCGACTACCTCGGCCTGCAGGACCGCGGCCGCCTGGCGCCCGGTGCGTATGCCGACCTGGTCGTGATGGACCGGGACTTGAAACTGAAAGCCGTTTATATCGAAGGAGAACGTTGTGACCTCAATGATGCTTAAAGAAGCCCTGTCTGCCGCCGACTGCGTGGAACAGCAGCTGGCGCACGACACCGACCGCTACGCGGAACTGGGCCGCAAACTGAGGAGCACCCCGTTCGCCTCCGCCCTGACCGTGGCGCGCGGCAGCTCGGACCATGCCTGCAACTACATCGCCTACCTGATCATGTCGCGCCTGGGCCGCGTGGTCGCTTCGCTGCCGATGTCGCTGGTCACGCTGCACAAATCGCCGCTGATCACGCGCGATACGCTGGTGGTGTCCGTCTCGCAGTCGGGCCAGAGCCCGGACGTGGTGGAACCGATCCGCTACTTCCGCGACGGCGGCGCCACCACCGTGGCCCTGGTCAACGATGCCGAGTCCCCGCTGGCGCACAGCGCCGAATGGGCCATGCCGCTGCGCGCGGGCAAAGAGCAATCGGTTGCCGCGACCAAGAGCTTCATCACCTCGCTGGTGGCCGGCGCGCGCATGGTCGCGCACTGGCAGAACGACCCGGAGCTGCTGGACGGCCTGGCCGCCCTGCCGGCAGCACTGCGCGCCGCCTGCGAAGTGGACTGGTCGCCGGCGATTGAAGTGCTGGCGCCGGCGCGCAACATCATGGTGGTGGGGCGCGGCATCAGCTTCCCGGTCGCCCTGGAAGCCTCGCTCAAGTTCAAGGAAACCTCGGCCCTGCAGGCGGAAGCCTTCTCCGGCGCCGAGATCAAGCACGGCCCGATGGCGCTGATCGAAGAAGGCTACCCGCTGCTGATCTTCGCCACCCGCGGCCCGACCCAGGCCGGCCTGCTGGCCCTGGCGGAAGAAATGCGCGGCCGCGGCGCACGCGTGCTGCTGGCGGCGCCGGAAGACGTGGCGCAGCGCGACCTGACCCTGCCGGTGGCGGCCACGCCGGACCTCGACCCGATCGTCGCGATCCAGGCCTTCTACGTGATGGCGGCCCAGCTGTCCGCTGCGCGCGGCCTGGACCCGGACCGTCCGCGCCACCTGAACAAAGTCACCAAGACCCACTGATCCACCCAGCACCCGCGCGGCCTTCGATGAAGAACAGTCTCCTGCTTGCTGCATTGATGGCCGTTGCCGGCGCCGCATATTGCGCGCCGGCCGCCGCGCCGCAGCAGCACATCGAGTTCTGGACCTTCAGCATGAAGCCGCGCTTCACGCCCTATTTCGAAGGCGTGGTGCGGCGCTACGAGGCCGCCAATCCCGGCGTGCGGGTGGAATGGGTCGACTTCCCGTGGGACATCATCCAGACCAAGCTGGTGACGCGCATCGTGGCCGGCAAACCGCCCGCGCTGGTCAACCTCAACGTACCCTGGGCCGAAGAATTTGCGCGCGACGGCCTGCTGACGCCGGTCGACAGCCTGCTCGGCGCCGAGCGCGCGCGCTACCTGCCGAGCGCCCTGCAGGACTTGAACTTTGGCGGCAAGACCTACGGCTTCCCGATGTACAGCAACGTCGCCGTGATTGCCTACAACCGCGAGATCTTCCAGGCCGCCGGCATCACGCACGCGCCGCGCAACCTCGATGAGCAGCTGGCGTTCGCACGCCAGATCGCCCAGCGCACCGGCAAGGCCGGCCTGTGCCCGGCCCTGTCCAAGGTCGACGGCCTGATGCTGCAGCAAGGCCTGCCCGTGCTGCAAGGCGGCCGCGCCGTCTTCAACTCGCCCGCCCACGTCGCGTTCGTGCGCAAGCTGGCCGACACCTACCGCGCCGGCGGCCTGCTGAAGGACGGCCTGTTCGCGGAGGACAATTTCCCGCCTGCGGTGGAAGCCTACAAGAGCGGCCGGCTCGGCATGCTGCTGGCGCCGCCGACAGCGCTCAAGCGCATCCAGGCCGACGCGCGCGAGGTGTACGCCATCACCGGTGTCGCCCCCGCGCCGCTGGGCCCGACCGGCATTGCCGACGGCGGCTGGCTGATCCACTTCGGCGTACCGGCGCGGGTGCCGGCGCGCGACCTGCCCGGCATCGGCAAGTTCGCCCGCTTCCTCACCAGCGACGAAAACCAGCTCGAATTCGCGCGCCAGGCCAGCGTCTTCCCCGCCTCCGCGCAGGCCGCGAACGACCCCTTCTTCACCGCCGTACCGCCCAACGCCGGCGCCGCCGAAAAAGCCGTCGCCGCCGGCGCCGTTTCGATGCCGCACTCGCGCACCATGTACGTGGCCGGCGTGGAAGACTACGACGAGCTGCGCCGCGCGCTGGTCAAAGCGGTGGAAGCCGGCGTCACCGGCCGCCAGGACATCCAGCAAGCGCTCGACGCCGCCGCCGCCATCTGGAACCGCAAATTGTCCATGTTGGGGTCAGGAAGAAAGGTGGTGGGGGGGGGGGGGGGTTTGGGGGGTGGTGGGGTGCGCCCCAAAGGAGGATTGGGGGGGGGGTGTGGGGGGGGGGGGGGGGGGGGGGGG
>NZ_JAYSCO010000042.1:20020-41073 GCF_041914865.1 Pseudoduganella sp.
TTTCTGGGCTACCCCCCCCCTATTTTCTTCCTCACCCCAACATGGACATTTCGGTGGGGAAATTGCCATGAGGCGGTCGGTGGCGGCCTGGCTGTTCCTGGCGCCGGCGCTGGTGCTGCTGGCGGTTTTTGCGTTCTGGCCGGTGCTGTTCGGGTCGGTGCTGGCGTTTACCGATTTTTCGCTGGTGCGGCCGACGCATTGGGTGGGCTTCGATAATTTCCGCTACATCTTCAGTAACGAGATGTTCGTCACCGGCTTGAAGAACTCGCTGGTCTTCCTCCTGATCGTCCCTTGCGTGCAACTGGGCGCGCTGGGACTGGCGGTGCTGGTGAATAACCAGCTGCCGGGCATCCGCCTGTTCCGCGCTGCCTACTATGTGCCGGTGGTGACCACCGTTTCCGTCGTGGGCATTATGTGGGGCTTCATGTTCCATGAGCAGGGCGCGCTGAATTACCTCCTCGGTACCAATATCGGCTGGCTGCAGGACGATACCTTCGCGCTGGCCGCCATCATGTTCGTCACGCTGTGGCGCGGGCTGGGGTGGTATATGGTGATGTACCTGGCCGCGCTGCAGTCGGTGCCGCAGGAGATGCAGGAAGCGGCCATCCTGGATGGCGCTTCGCGCTGGCAGCGTTTCTGGCACATCACCGTGCCCATGCTGCGCCCGACCATCATGGTCTGCACCATCCTGTCCGTGCTGGGCGCGCTCAAGGCTTACCAGGAGGTCGATGTGCTGACCCAGGGCGGCCCGATGAACTCCACCTTCACCGCCCTGTATTACGCCTACGACCAGGGCTTGAAGCACCTGAAACTGCCGCGCGCCCTGGCCGCCAGCTTCATCGTTTCCCTGATCTGCATCGGCATCGCCCTGCTTTGCCTGCGCTACCTGAAGCCGAAACACCGATGAAGAAGGTCGTCCGATATTCCGTGCTGTCGGCCATCGCGCTGCTGTGCATCTTCCCTTTCTGGTGGACGCTGGTGACTGCGCTGTCGACCGAGGGCAATATCTTCGCCTTCCCGCCCACCTTCTGGCCGAAGGAGCCATCGCTGGAGAACTTCGTGGAAGTGTTCCGCGTGATCCCGATCTGGTCCTTCCTTAAGAATTCCATCCTGATCACGCTGTTCACCGTCATCTGGAAGCTGGTGCTGTGCTCGATGGCCGCCTATCCGCTGGCGCGCCTGCAGTTCAGGGGGCGCAAGCTGGTGTTCGGGCTGATCGTGGCCACCATGGTGCTGCCGTCCGAAGTCAACTTCCTGGTCAACTTCATCACGGTCACGGAGCTGGGACTGGTGGACACCTACTCCGGCGTGATCCTGCCGAACGTGGTCAATGCTGTGGCCATCCTGCTGCTCAAGCAGGCCTTCGAGGAAGTCCCGCAGGACCTGATCGATGCCGCGCGCGTCGACGGCGCCTCCGAATGGACCATCTTCACGAAAATCATGCTGCCGCTGATCGCGCCCTGGCTGGCCACGGTCGGCATCCTGACCGCCGTCGAGGCGTGGAACGAATACATCTGGCCTTCCATCGTCATGAGCAAGCCGGACGAATTCCCGCTGTCGGTGGGCGTGCTGTACCTGCGCGGCACCTTCGGCAGCAGCACACGCGTCATCGCAGCGGGTACCATCATCACCATCGTGCCGACACTGGCGGCATTCCTATTCACCCAACGTTACTTCATGCGCGGCATGGACGGAGCAGTCAAATGAGCACACAAGAATTACGAAAAATCGCGGGACAACTGATCATGATCCGCTTCCCCGGCACGGTGCTGGACCAGGCCACGGCGGACTTCATCCGCGCCAACGGCATCCGCGGCGTCTGCCTGTTCCGCGGCAATATGACCGATTCCGTCCAGCTGGCCAAGCTCACCGCCGACCTGCGCGACGCCATGGGGCCGAATTCCCTGATCGCGATCGACCAGGAAGGCGGCGCCGTGGTGCGTTCGACCTGGGTGCCGGCGCCGCCGGCCGCCATGGGCCTGGGCGCGGCCAACGATACCGACCTGGCCTACCGCACCGGCGCTGCCGTGGCGCGCGCCGCCAAGTCGCTCGGCTTCAACTGGAATTTCGCGCCGGTGCTGGACCTGAACAACAACCCGGACAACCCGGTGATCGCCGAGCGCTCCTTCGGCGCTGAGCCGCAGCGCGCGGTGGAATTGGCCATGGCCTGGATGGCGGGCAGCCATGCCGAAGGCGTGGCCTGCTGCGTCAAGCACTTCCCCGGCCATGGCGACACCCACGTCGATTCGCACCGCGACCTGCCGACCGTCGACAAGCCGCTGCCGGAACTGGACGCGCTGGAGCTGGCGCCGTTCCGCGCCGCCGCCCCGGTGGCGCCGGCCATGATGACGGCGCACATCGTCTACCCGGCCATCGACGCCGACAATCCGGCCACCATGTCGCCCGCCATCCTGGACGGCATCCTGCGCAAGCAATGGAACTACAAGGGCGTGATCATCACCGACGGCATGGACATGCATGCCATCGCCGGCCGCTACGGCGTGGGCAATGCCGCCGTGCGCGCGCTGGTCGCGGGCGCCGACATGGTGATGGCGCTGGGTACCACCGAAACCCAGAACGAAACCCTGGACGCGATCGCCGCCGCCCTGGCCGACGGCTCGCTGCCGCAGGCCGCAGTGGACGAGCGCCTGGCGCGCCTGGATGCGCTGGCGCAGGCCTATCCGTGCCAGCCGCGCTCTTATAAAGAAGACGCCGCCGACCGCGTCATCATGGCCGAGGGCTGGCGCCGCAGCCTGACCGCGCGCGGCAACCCCCAGCGCCCGGCGCCGGGCGCCAAGCTGCGCCTGGTGGCGCGCCAGGACGTGGTCAGCGACGGCGTGTCGGAAGCCGGCGTGCCAGCCGCCAGCGTGGCCGCCTCGCTCGGCAAGCTGTACGACGTGGAGCTGGTGACCTTCGCCGACGCCAACACCTTCGACTGGTCTTCCCTGCCGCAGGACGGCCGCTTCACCGTGCTGGCCTCCACCTCGCGCCTGCGCTACGGCGACAACGCGCGCAGCAACTGGAAGCCGGACCTGCACCTGGCGCTGTGGAACCCCTACCAGGCGCTCGACATCCAGGCCCCGGCCCTGATGACCTACGGCTTCGCCGCGCCGGCGCTGGAAGCGATCAACGCCTGGCTGTCGGGCGAACTGGAAGCCACCGGCCGCTGCCCGGTTCCCGGCTTCGCATAAGGAGAGACGATGGACGCCGTTCGCCGCACCCCGCTGAAGTGGATTCCCACGCTGTACTTGGCGCAGGGCCTGCCCTACTTCGCCATTGCCCTGGTCTTCGGCCAGATGATGAAGAGCATGGGCATGACCAACGCCGAGATCAGCCACTGGGCCGCCCTGCTGGGCGGCGCCTGGATCTTCAAGCCGTTGTGGAGCCCCTTCCTGGAGCTGGCCCCCAACAAGAAGATCGTGGTGGTCAGCCTGCAGGTGCTGTGCGGCATCTGCCTCGGCCTGGTGGCGCTCGCGCTGCAGTTCCCGTTCTGGCTCAGCGCCTGCATCGCGGTGCTGTTCCTGGCGTCCGTCTCCTCCGCCACGCATGACATTTCCTGCGACGGGCTGTACATCTCCAGCCTGAGCGAGAAGCAGCAGGCGCAGTATGCCGGCTGGATCGGCACCTTCTTCAACGCCGGCCGCTTCCTGGCGCAAGGCGGCCTGCTGATGCTGGCCGGCTACCTGGAGAAGACCCAGGGCATCACCGCCGCCTGGACCATCGTGTTCGGCATCCTCGGCCTGACCATGTGCGCGCTGGGCGGCTACAACGGCTGGGCGCTGCCGGTCAGCCCGAACGCCAAGCTGGAGGACCACACCTTCGGCGGCGTCGCGCGCACGCTGAAGGAAGTGATCATCGACTACTTCCGCAAGCCCGGCATCTGGGTTTCGATCCTGTTCATCATCCTGTTCCGCGCCGGCGAGGCGCAGGTGCAGACCATCGGCCCGCTGTTCCTGCGCGAGGCGCGCGAGCTGGGCGGCCTGGGCCTGAGCACCGCCGAAGTGGGCGCCGTGTACGGCACCACCGGCACCATCGCCTTCATCGTCGGCTCGATCCTGGGCGGGTACTTCACGTCCTGGCTGTCGCTGCGGCGCGCCATCCTGTTCCTGATCCTGGCGATGAACCTGCCCAACCTGGTGTTCTACTACCTGTCGCACGCCCTGCCGACCGACCTGACCCTGATCGGCGTGGCGCTCAGCGTCGAAATGTTCGGCTACGGCTTCGGCTTCGTCGGCGTCATCCTGTACATGATGCAGGTGGTGGCACCGGGCAAGTACACCACTGCCCACTACGCCTTCTCCACTGGCATCATGCAGCTCGGCTTCGTGCTGTTCCGCTGGATCAGCGGCGATGTCCAGATGGCGCTCGGCTACAAGACCTTCTTTGTCTGGGTGCTGCTGGCCGCCATCCCGGTCGCCATCCTGTCGCAGTTCATCCCGATGGAATCGCGCGAAAAGAGCAAGGCCGACGCCGTGCCGGAAGCCGCCTGATATGGCTGCGGTATCCCTGCGCGGCATCGCCAAGCGCTACGGCGACAACCAGCCCGTCATGCGCGGCATCGACCTCGAGATCGCGGACGGCGAGTTCACCGTCTTTGTCGGCCCCTCCGGCTGCGGCAAGTCCACCCTGCTGCGCATGATCGCGGGGCTGGAGGAGATCAGCGAAGGCGAACTGCACATCGGCGGCCGGCTGGCCAACCAGGTGCCGCCGGCCCAGCGCGGCCTGGCCATGGTGTTCCAGTCCTACGCCCTGTACCCGCATATGACGGTGTTCGAGAACATGGCCTTCGGCCTGAAGCTGGCCAGCATGCCGGCCGCCGAAGTGCGCGCGGCGGTCGAACGCGCCGCCGCCACCCTGCAGATCGGCCACCTGCTCGAACGCAAGCCGAAAGAGCTGTCCGGCGGCCAGCGCCAGCGTGTCGCGATCGGCCGCGCCATCGTGCGCAAGCCGCAGCTGTTCCTGTTCGACGAGCCGCTGTCCAACCTCGACGCGGGCCTGCGCGTGCAGATGCGGCTGGAAATCGGCCGCCTGCACCAGGAGCTGGGCACCACCACCATCTACGTCACGCACGACCAGGTGGAGGCCATGACGCTGGGCCAGCGCATCGTGGTGTTCAACGGCGGCCGCATCGAGCAGGCCGGCACCCCGCATGCCTTGTACAACGCGCCGGCCAACCTGTTCGTGGCTGGTTTCCTCGGCTCGCCGCGCATGAATTTCATCCCGGCCGAGGTGGTGGCCCTGGGGGCGGCCCATGTCGCCGTGCTGCTGCCGGGCGGCGCCATCGTGGAGGTGGCGGCGCTGCCGGGCGAGGTCCAGCGCGGCGCCCAGGTCACCTTGGGGGTGCGTCCGGAACACCTGCACTTGCGCGATGAGGCATACAATGCCGCCCAGGCTGCGGTCAGCCATGTGGAATACCTGGGCGACCAGTCCATCGTCTACGCCCGCCTGCCCGGCATGGCGGAGGCGCTGGCCGCCAAGCTGGCGCCGGAGATGGCGGTGCCGGCGCCCGGCGCCACGGCCAGCCTGTTCCTGCCGCCCGAGCGCTGCCTGCTGTTCGGCGCCGATGGCAGCGCTTTCGCCCGGGCGTGAGAAATCGTTACAATTGGCTACTTCAGAAAAACGGCCCCCTGCCGAAATTATGGGAAAATAGAAGTTTGCCTCAACCGAAAGAAGGATCACCTACCATGACCCAATACCGTTTCGCACGTATCGGCTTGCTGCTGGCAGCCATTGGCCTGGGCGCTGGCCCGGCACTGGTCCAGACGGCCCACGCGCAAGACAAGAAGGAAATCGCCGGCGCGCAGCAGGAGACCGTGCGCAAGGAAATGTACAAATTCCTGGACGGTAAAGTCCTGACCCCGCTGCTGGAAGGGAAAAAGTACGCTGAGGTAACGGCCCTGCTGGACCAGGCCGACGCCATGCCGAACAAGACCGGCTATGAGCAGTACGTCATCAACCGCACCCGCCTGGCTGTGGCTTTCGGCACCAACGACCGTGCCAAGCTGATCGAAATGCTGGAATACGCCACCGCCTCCGGCCGCATGGAGAAAGAGGAAGCGGCGCGCTTCACCCAGGCGCTGGCTGGCTACTACCAGGAAGACAAGAACTGGCCGAAGGTCATCGAAAAGCTGACCAAGTACCACCAGATGTCGGGCGACCCGAAAGTGCCGCGCCAGATCATGCGCATCCGCTTCGAGGCCGGCGACTACAAGGGCGTGCAGGCGGACCTGCTGAAACAGCTGGATGAGTCCATCAAGAGCAACAAGCCGATGACCCGCGACGACCTGCACATGCTGGCCGACGCCTCGCATCGCCTGAAAGACAAGGCAGCCTACCTGACCGCCCTGGAAGGCCTGGTGCGCTGGCATCCGCGCGACAGCTACTGGTCGGACATGCTGTACCGCACCCGCGGCAAGGAAAACTACTCGACCCGCTTCTCGGCCGACATCGTGCGCCTGCAGAAAGTGGCCACCACCAAGATGGAAGAGCAGGACTACGTCGAGCTGGCTGAAGTCGACCAGCTGGAAGGCCAGTTCATCGAAGGCAAGGCCGTGCTGGACGCCGGCATCGCCAACGGCGTGGTCAAGATGACCGACAAGATCAAGAAGCTGAAAGCCCAGCTGGACAAGCAGGCTGCCGACGACACCAAGAGCATCGCCGCTTCCGAAGCCAACGCGCGCAAGGCCAAGAACGGCACCGGCCTGGTCAACCTGGGCTACGCCTTCGTCACCATGGGCCAGTACGACAAAGGCATTGGCCTGATCCAGGAAGGCATCGCCAAGGGCGGCCTGAAGAACGCCGAAGACGCCAAGCTGCGCCTGGGCTATTCCTACGCCATGGCCGGCAAGAAGGACGAAGCCATCAAGATCCTGGAAACCGTGCAGGGCGCCGATGGCCGCGCCGACCTGGCGCGCTACTGGATCCTGTGGATCAACCGTCCATACCCGGCTACCGTGGGTGAAGAGGACAAGCAGGGCTGATCCTGCGTTCTTGCACAACGCATCAGCGGGAATGGCCTGGCGGCCTTCCCGCTTTTTTTACGGCTTGAGGGGGAGCATGCAGCGACTGGCTAGCCTGGACGCATTCCGGGGTTTCATCATCCTTGCGATGATCTGGGTGAACTATATCGCCGGCATGCGTGGCTCGCCGCCCTGGCTGCAGCACACTGGCCCCGAGGCCGACGGCATCAGCGTGCCGGACCTGGTGTTCCCGGGTTTCCTGTTCATTGTGGGGGTGGCGATCCCGCTCGCCCTGCGCCGCGCCGCGGCCAGCGGCCTCGACGCGCGCCTGTTCGGCAAGCTGCTGTGGCGCTCCGCCAGCCTGATGCTGGCCGGCGTCGTGCTGCTCAACGCCGAGCGCTACGACGCTGCCGCCGCCCTGCTGCCCCGCTCCTGGTATTACCTGCTGTTTTACGGCGCCATGATCCTGCTGTGGCGCCAGGACGGCGGCGCGGCGCAACGCTGGCCGAAGTGGCTGGGTGGCGCGCTGATGGCCGTCCTGGTGCTGGCCTTCCCCGGCGGGCTGCAGCATGGCTGGTGGGGCATCCTCGGCATGATCGGCTGGGCCTACCTGGCGTGCAGCCTGGCCTTTGTGCTGGCCGGCGGCGGCAGCGCGCCGCTGGCCGGTGTGTTTGCCGCCATGCTGGCGCTCTACCTGGGCGGCACGGCCGGCGCGCTGGACTGGCTGCCGGTGCCGGTGCGCGAGTTCGTGAATATCCCGCAGGTGCTGGGTTCGACCGCCGCCAACGTGATGGCCGGGGTCCTGGTCGGCAACCTGTTCCGCGCCGAGATGCCGCACCGCCTGCGCATGCGCCAGATGGCGTGGATGGCGCTGGCCTTCCTGGCGGCGGGCCTGCTGCTGCGCCCCTACCACGGCATCAACAAGATCCATGCGACGGCGTCCTACACGCTGGTGTGCGCCGCCATCGTGCTGGCCTTGTTCATCCTGTTCTACTGGCTGGTCGATGCACGGCGCCGGGATGCGCACGCGGTGCCGCGCGCCGCAGCCTGGCTGCTGCCCGCTGGCAGCAACGCCCTGCTGGCCTATATCCTGCCCGACCTGTTCGAGCAGGCGGCAGCCGTGCTGCATATCCCGCGCTTCTGGTGGCCCTTCCTGGACAGCGGCGGCATGGCCGGCCTGGCCAACGCCGCCGCCATGACCGCGCTGATGCTGGCCCTGGTCACCCTGGCCAACCGCGCCGGCCTGCGCCTGAAGTTCTAGACCTTGATGTAGATGCGTTTGCGGTCCAGCAGGTAGCCGGCCAGCCAGCACGCCAGCGTGAACAGCAGCGCGAACGCCAGCGAAGCCGCCTGCGGGCTGCCGACCGGCGCCAGCGTTGCCGCCAGCGGCGCATACCAGCCGCCCTTCTCCAGCGCCACCACCGCCACCTGCGACAACAGGTAGATGAACAGGGTGTTTTTGCCGAAGACTTCGAAGAAGTAAGTCCAGCCGCGCACGCCGCGCAGCTCGACCAGCCAGGCCAGTGCGGCCAGCACCAGCAATGCCGTACCGGTCGACAGCAGCACATAACTGCCGGTCCACAGCTTCTTGTTGATCGGCAGCAGCGGCGCCCAGCACAGCGCCAGCACCGCCAGCGCCAGGCCGGCCGCCGCCAGCGTGGCCAGCGAGCGCCCGTTGGCGCCGCGTTCGCGCAGGTAGCAGCCGGCGAAATAGCCGGCAATCACATTCACCGTGGCGGGCAAGGTGCCCAGGGCGCCCTCGGGGTCGAACGGCAGCCCCTCCCCCTGGTACAGGTGGCTGGCGCCGAACAGCCACAGGTCGATGGCGCGGCCGGCATTGCCTTGCAGGCTGTAGTCGCCGAACAGCGCCAGCACCAGCCAGTGGCCGAGCAGTGCCAGCGCGCTGAACGCCAGCGCGCCGCGTGCGCCCAGGTAGTGCAGCACCAGCGCCGCAATCGCGAAGCACAGGCCGATGCGCTGCAGCACGCCCGGCAGGCGCATTTCGCTGAGCGGCCCGCCCAGCTTGGGCAGCAGGCACAGGCCCAGTCCCAGCGCGATGATGATGGCGCTGCGCTTGCCGATCCTGGCCAGCACCGCGCGTTCGCCCATGCCGGCGTAGCGCGGCAAGGTGAACGCCAGCGCATTGCCGACGACGAACAGGAAGCTCGGGAACACCCAGTCGGTCGGCGTGAAGCCATGCCAGGGCGCGTGCAGCAGCGGCGCATAGACATGGTTCCAGCTGCCCGGCGTATTCACGATGATCATCAGCGCCACGGTCAGGCCGCGCAGCACGTCCAGCGACTGGTAGCGCGCAGCCGGCGCCGCGCCTGCGCTCATCGTCCAGCCTCGCGTACGGGCGCTACTGCCGCCGGGGCTGCGCCAAGCACCAGCGCGCGCTGATAGGCGCCGGCCGGCACGTCCGGCATGGTGCTGCACGCCGGGTCGGCACCTTTGGTCGGCTTGCCGCAAGGCTTATCGCGGTCCAGCGACCAGTAATGCACGCCCGCCATCCCCATCTTCGCCGCACCCGCCACCGTGGCGCGCGCATCGTCCAGGGTGAAGACGTTTTCCACCACGTCGTTGACGCCGATCATCGGCGTCAATGCGATCTGGGCGTACGGCACCCCATACTTGCGGTGCACATTCTGCGCCGCCTGCAATGCCGACGCGCCCATATCGCAGCGCCCGCGCCGCACCACGCACACTTTGCGGCTGGCCGGCCCATAATCCATCACCATCAGGTTCAGCACGTAATCCTGCACGCCATGCTTGCGCAGGGCTGCCAGCACCTGTTCGCCCGTGGCGTTCAGGCTGCGCCGGCTGCCGTCCGAGGCGGCGTGGGTGGCGATGGTAAAGCTGTAGCGCCAGTGCGGATGCGCCTTCTGCACATTGGCAATGCGCTGCACCAGCGAATCGATCTGGGCAGCGGTCTGGCCGTGCTCGATGTCGAAATCAAAGCCGAGCAGCTGCGGCGACTTGTAGCGCGAGACAAAGGCATCCATGCCCTCGTCGCTGGCGCAGGTAAACACATTGCCCTGCCCGCCGGTGGAAACGATATAGCCCACGCCGGCCTGCGCGAAGCGCGGCACATTCAGCGCCGCCACCTGCGCTCCATCGAGCTCGCCCCAGCGCTCCTCGCCGCATTCGCCGCGCGCAAACGCCCACACCTGCACGCCGTGCGCGGGGTCCCAGGGCGAAAGGTATTTATACGGGCCGTGCACCACCGCAGGGGCGGCGCCGGCCGGAATGGAAACGGCGGCCAGGGCCGCCATGAGGAATTGTCGCATTCACGCTCCACATATAAAAAAGGCAGGGCCCCGGGGAGCCCTGCCGCAAGTTCTACTTCTGGGAGTATTACATCTTGCCGCGTACACCGAAGAAGATCTGCTTGCCGTTCTTGTAGAACGCGCGCGGCTGGTTCTTGCTGGTGGCGTACGACTTCAGGGTCGGATCGTTCAGGTCCTTGCCTTCCAGCGACAGGGTGATGTTCTCGGTCAGGTTGTAGTTGAACGCTGCCGAAACGGTACCCACGTCATCCTGGTAGATCGCGCTGTTGCGGTCCAGGCCGTTCAGGAAAGCGGAACGGAAGCTGTAGTTCACGCGTGCGCTGAACTTGTTGGCCTCGTAGTACACGCCCAGGTTGTACGAGTTCTTCGAGGTACCGATCATGTTGCAGTCGCCCAGGTCCGCGCAGGCCGACTTCGGCGCCTTGCCGGTTTCCTTGCCGTCGGCGTAGGTGTAGTTGGCGTTCACGCCGAAGCCGTTGCCGAAGTCCTGCACATACTGCAGTTCCACGCCGCGCACGCGCGCCTTGGTGTTCACCGCGGAGCTCATGTTGTAGGTGGTGACGCGGCCAACCGACTGGTTGAAGAACTCAGCCTGCGAGGAACCGAAGGTCACATAGGAACCCATGTTCATGTTGTAGATGCTCATGCCCAGCAGCGACTTCGGCTTGAAGTACCACTCCACGCCCACATCCACGTTGTTCGACATGATCGGACGCAGGTTCGGGTTGCCGCCGGAGCCGGAGAAGGTCAGGTCGTTCAGGCTCAGCGCGCCCAGCGAACCGAAGTCCGGACGGGCCAGGGTGCGGCTGGCGGCGGCGCGCAGCTTCACGTCCTGCGCCAGGTCGGTGTGCAGGTTGATGCTCGGCAGGAAGTCGTTGTAGGTGTTCGAGCTATGCACCGGCTTCCACACCGTGTTCGGCGAGGCATTGTCGACGTCGATCTTGGTCTGAACAAAACGCACGCCGATATTGCCGCCCCAGCCGCCGAAGTCCAGGTCACCCATCACATAGGCGGCATGGGCCTTTTCCTTGATCAGGAATTCGCTCTGGTAAGCGTGGCTGTTGAAGGCCACGTACTTGTCGCCCCAGGCTTTCATGGACGCGGCGTCGAAGGTCCAGGCCTTGTTCAGCAGGTTAGGCAGCGGGCTGTCCGGGAAGTTGGTCAGGCCGGTCGGACGGTTGGCCAGCTGCGAACCGGCCGGCGCCACGGTGCCAGCCAGCCAGGTCAGGCTGCGCTCGTGGTCCGCGGTGCGCAGGCCGAAGTGCAGGGTCGGCACGCTGTTCCACTGGGTCTTGTACTGGCCGTCGATCTGGCCGTAGGTTTCCTTGTCCTTGGCGGTCACGTCGGAGGCCCAGCCGCCGAAGAAGTCGGCGCCGGTGCGCGGCGAGAAGGTGCCGGCGTTGTCCACGGTCACGGTAGCCGGTTTGTCCAGGCCGTAGGTGGTCAGGCTGCTGCCGGAGTAGGCCTGCCACACTTCATAGCCGTAGTCGCGGGCATAGCCGGTGCCACGCGTGGTGCCGACCTGGCCCTTGAACTTCAGGTCCTGGTTAGGACGGTAGTTGAAGTCGAAGTTGACGAACTTGGAATCGCTGTAGGAACCCGGACGGGCGATGATGTCCTGCACCGATGGGCCCATCTTCGAGCAGTCGGCCACCGGACAGGTGCTCGGGAAGGTGATGGAAGTGATGGTATCGCCGGTCACGGTCCACTTGGACGGGATCACGCCGCCCACGCCGGACCAGTTATTGGTCAGCGGCTGGTATGGCGCCAGCATGAAGTTGGCGTTGATGTTGTCGGCATCCAGGCGGGTGTAGAAGGCGTTGATGTCGAAGTCGAACTCTTTGTTCACCTTGACCTGCACGTCGACCATGCCGCCCTTGCGCTCGCGCTCCTGGTTGAACATGGCGGTGCCGGTCAGCAGCGAAATCCACTTGTCCTTCACTTCAGGATTGGCGGCGACCCACTGCGGCGCATAGCCGGCGCTCAGCTTGTCCCACCACAGGAATTCCTGGCCGATACGGCGCAGGGTGCGCTTCTCGTCGAACACCTGGACCAGCACGCCCAGGTTGTTCTGTTCATTCTTCCAGTTGCCCAGGGCGCTGAACTGCGCGTCGGTCTTCTTCGAGCCTTCGCTGTACACGCCGGTCAGCGCGCCCATCACGGTCAGGCGCTCCTTGAAGCTGAGCGGTTTGCGGGTTTCGATATCGACGTTACCGGAAGCGCCGCCTTCGATCAGGTTGGCCTGCGAGGACTTGTGCACGGTCACACGGCCAATCAGCTCGGACGGGAACATCGAGTAGCTGACCGAACGGCCGCCGCTGGTAATGTTGGAGATGTACCAGTCGCCGCTCGACACGGTGTGGCCGTTCAGGGTGGTCAGCGCCAGGTTGGACGGCGTGCCTTTCAGGCTGACGCGGTCGTTCTCGCCGAAGCCGCCCTCGGAGCCGCCAGCGGTGGCCACGGAAACGCCTGGCACGCGCTGCAGCGAGTCGGCGACGCTCTTGTCCGGCATCTTGCCCACGTCTTCAGCGGTGATCACTTCAACCAGAGAATCCGAGTTGCGCTTCTGGTTGATCGATTGCGCGAGTGCGGCGCGCACGCCGGTCACGACCACGACATTCTGCTCAGAGTTCTGGGCAGCCTGCTGCGCTTGCGCCATGCCAGTGGTGGCGATCAGGATGGCGACTGCGGTCGCGATCGGTGTCATATTGCGGTTCATTTACTCCCCCTAAGTATGGGCCTGTCTCAAAGCCCGGTCTGATAGTACCTGTGATGAAAACCACGTCTAAAACCAATTGGACGCCAATATACCGCGATCAAATACCAGAACACTACCAATTTTCATATTTTTTTCACATGTTGTACTGAAAAGACATACCACTTTTGCCCAGAAAGCCCGCTGTTAGCGCTATCTCATAGGAGGCGTTGATTTTGCGCAATGCGTACCTCTGGGCGGGCGGTCTTTTTTGGTATTATCGAGCGCACTACAACGGGAGACGGAATGACAACGCTCGCGCAGATCATGCAAGACCTGGTGCAGACCAGTAGCCAACCGCTGTACCAGCTGCTGCAGCGCGCGCTGCGCGAGGCGATCAACTCCCAGCTCTACGGCCCGGACGAAGCCCTGCCCGCCGAACGCGTGCTGGCGGCCGACCTGAACATCTCGCGCATCACGGTGCGCAAGGCCATCGACGGCCTGGTGGAGGAAGGCTTGCTGGTGCGCCGCCCCGGCTCGGGCAACTTCATCAACACCCGCATCGAAAAGAACTTCGCCAAGCTCACCTCCTTCTCGGAAGACATGCGCTCGCGCGGCCGCACGCCGCACAGCGTGTGGCTGAAAAAGGCGGAAGGCACCGTCACGCCGGAGGAGGCGCTGCGCCTGCGCTTGAGCCCCGGCGCGCCGGTGTACCGCTACCACCGCATCCGCTTCGCGGACGACGTGCCGATGTGCGTGGAGTACGCCACCATCGTCGCCAGCGCCCTGCCCTCGCTGGAGTCGGTCGACCTGTCGATGTATGAGGCGCTGGAAGCGGCCGGGCACCGTCCGGTGCGCGCCCTGCAGCGCCTGTCCGCCCTGCTGCTGACGGGCGAGCAGGCGCGCCTGCTGCAGGCCAAGGAAGGCGACGCCGGCCTGGCGGTGGAGCGCCTGGGCTTCCTGCGCGACGGGCGCGCCGTGGAATTCTGCCGCTCCATCTTCCGCGGCGACATGTACGACTTCGTCGCGGAACTCTCGACGCCCTGACATGACCAGCCTGCGACAGATGACCGATGCGTTCTGCAACGGACGCCCCGGCAAGGAAGCCTATGACTTGCTGCCATCCTTCCTGCGCGCTGCACCGCAGGAGATCGAACAGTTTGTCGATGCTGTCCTCGAGGCGTGCCCGCAAGGCGGAACATTCCTCGATGCGGCGCTGTCGCACATCAGCGATGAAGCGCTGGAACGCCTGGTCCGGAAATGGATAAGCCGCGCCGCCGCCGCGGGCCTGACTGAAGCGACCGAGGCGCTGATTGCCTACGCAAGCCTGCAGCGCCCGGCGGCGCTGCATCCTTATCTCACCCTGCTGTTCGAGATGGATGCCAACGGCTGCGCCATCTGCGGCAGCTGGCCGTGGCGCGAGGCCCCGCCGGAGTCGCTCACTTACCTGCTGGCCAAGGCCGCCCCCGCAAACGAGCCGGCGGAACGGCTGCAGGCGCTGGAGCGCCTGGTCGAAACCCGGCATCCCGCCGCCTTTGCAGCCTGCGCCCCGCTGGCCGCCGATATCCCGGCACTCAACCCTTGGCACGTGTACCTGGAACAGGCTGGTTTCGATGCCGACCTGCGCCAGCTCTACACGGACGACGTGGCACACCTGGTATTCCCGCCGACGCACTTCCCGCCGCCCGTCACCAGCTGGAACTTGCAGGGGCTGCACCCCAGCTGGCACCTGCCCGGCACAGGAAGCTTCCGTTTTGGCGGACCGGGTAGCGGAACCTGCGGCGTGTGCGGCGGCCGCCTGCACCATCTGCTGGAAATCCCCGAGCATCGCGCCGGCTTGTCCGACCGCGCCACGCTAGTCGCGCTGCAGGCCTGCCTGTCCTGCCTGGGCTGGTCGCGGCCAGTCCTGCATTACCGCCACGGCGAGTGCGGCGCGATTACGGCGCTGGACAAGGGTCCGGACACACCGGAATTCCCCGCGCAGCCGCTGCGGGAATGCGTCGTCGCGCTGGCTCCGACTCCGGCCCGCTGGCGCTGGCAAGACTGGGCACTTTCAAATTCGCGTGAAAACCTGCACCGGCTGGGCGGCCATCCGACCTGGGTGCAAAGCGCCGGGTATCCAGACTGCCCTTGCTGCAGCAGGAAGATGCGCTTCATTCTGCAGCTTGACTCCGGCCTGCCGAGCGCCGATGGCGAGGAATGGCTATGGGGCAGCGGCGGCGTGGCCTATGCCTTCAGTTGCGCCCCATGCCGGACCACAGCCTACCTTTGGCAATGCACCTGAACGCGGCTTAGCGCTTGGCCTTGGCGGCGTCGGCGGCGATCACCACCGACAGCTTGCCAGGGTCGATATGCTTGCGGAACGCGGCACTCACCTGCTGCGGGGTCAGCGCCTTCAGCCGGGCCTCGTACTGCTTGCTCCAGGCGAAGGTGCGGCCCAGGTAGCGGAAATGCGACCAGGCGCTGGCCAGCACGTCGTCGCGCGAACGGTTCTGCAGGCGCTGCTGCATCAGGCCGGACTTGGCGCCCGCCACTTCCGCCGCCGTGAAGCCCTGTTTGACCGCGCGCTCCAGCTCCTGGCGGATGGCAGCTTCCAGCTTCGCCATGTTCTGCGGCGCTGCGATGGCGTCGATGGTGAAGGCCCCGGCGTCATCCAGTTCCCCGGCCTCCAAACCGGAACCGCCGCCATAGGACAGGCCGTCCTTCTGCCGGATGCGGTCCATCAGGCGCGATTTCAGGCCGCCGTTGCCGAAGATGAAGTTGGCCAGTTCCAGCGCCGGGTAATCGGGATCATCGGTGCGCAGCGCCAGGTTCATGCGCGCGGAGAATACGCCGTTCTCCTTGTCCGGCGCATCGAGCGTGATGCGGGTGGGCGCCTTCTCCACGTGCTTGTCCAGGATCGGCGCATAGGCAGCCTTGCTGTGCCAGCCGGCCAGCTCCTCGCCGGCCACCTTGAGCAGCTCCGCCTTGTCGAAGTCCCCCACCACGGACAGTTCGCCCTGCGAGGCGCCGTAGAAGGCCGCGTGGTAAGCCTTCAGGTCTTCCAGCTTGAGCGCCTTGATCGCCGCCAGCTGCTCGTCCAGCGTCAGCGTGCTGCGCGGATCGCCCTTCGGCCAATGGTCGAAATACTCCGCCTGCGCGCGGCCCGCCATCGCTTGCGGGTCGTTGCGCGTGGCCTCCAGGCCGACCACCCATTGCTGCCGCATCTGCTCGAATTCCGCCGCCGGGAAGGCCGGCTCCTTCAGCACGTGCGCCTGCAGGCGCAGCGCCGCCGCCAGGTGCTCGCGCGTGGTTTCGAAATGATACAGGCTGCCCGACATCTTCAGTTTGGACATGGCGTCGGCCAGCTGCGCGCGCGTGTAGCGGCTGCTGCCGCGCATCAGCATCTGGTCGGTGGCCGCCGCCAGCATCTGCTGCCCGAACTGGTTCTTTTCATCGCCCCAGCGCAGGCGCAGGTCGACCACCACCGTTTCGCCGCGATTCCGCTTGGGCAGCAGGGCCAGCTTCAGGCCGCCCAGTTCGCGCAGCTCGGTGCGCGCCATGATGTTGTCCTGGCTCGGGTCGAACACTTCCGAAGTCAGGGCGCTGGCCTTGCCCTTGTAGTCCTTGAGCAGCTCGGCCGCCGTCGGTGCGGCGCCGATCTCCGCGCGCTGCGGCGCATCGTCCGGGATGAAGGTGCCCACCACGCGGTTATCGCGCTTCAGGTAGCGCCCCGCCGCTGCCGCCACCTGCGCCGAGGTGATCGACGCCAGGCTGTCGCGCCCCTGGAACAGCAGGCGCCAGTCGCCCAGCGCGATATGCTCGCTCAGCGCCACGCCCACCTGCTGCGGATTGTTCAGCGCCTTCTCGATCGAATTGCTGTACTCGCGGCGCGTGCGCTCCATCTCCTCCTCGCTCGGCGCCTCCTGCGCAAAACCCTCCACCGCCGCGATCAGTTCATCGCGCACCGGCTCCACCGGCTGCCCCATCTTCACCACCGCGCCGAATACCTGCAGGCTCGGTGCGTAGCCGGGCTGGCTGAAGGCGAATACCTGCGCCGCCTTGCCGCTCTCCACCAGGCGTTTGTGCAGGCGGCCGTTTGGCGTATCGCCCAGCACCTGGTTCATGAACGCCAGCGGATCGGCATCGGCATGCAGCCCGGACGGGATTTTGTACCCCACCAGCACAATCTGCACATCGCCCTTGCGCCGCACGGCGTACTGGCGCTCGCCATCCTGGGCCGGCTCCACGGTCCAGAACCTGGGCAGCGTGCGTTTCGGTTTCGGGATGGCGCCGAAGGTCTTGCTGATCCAGGCCAGCGTCTGCGACGGCTCGAATTTGCCGGCCACCAGCAGCACCGCGTTATCGGGCTGGTAGTAGGTGCGGTAGAAAGCCTGCAGGTTCTCGATGCGCACGTTCTCGATATCGCTGCGGTTGCCGATGGTGGAGCGGCCGTAGCTGTGCCAGTCGAAGGCCACGCTCTCCATGCGCTTGTACAGCACGCCGAACGGGTCGTTCTCGCCGCTCTCGTACTCGTTCCGCACCACGGTCATTTCCGAGTCGAGGTCCTTTTTGGCGATGAAGGACCTGGTCATGCGCTCAGCCTCCATGTCCAGCGCCCACTTCAGGTTCTCGGGCGAGGCCTGGAACACTTCGTAATAGTTGGTGCGGTCGAGGGAGGTGGTGCCGTTGTAGTCCATGCCGCGGTCGGCGAACTGCTGCGGGATGTTGCGGTGGCGCGGCGTGCCTTTGAACAGCAGGTGTTCCAGCAAATGGGCCATGCCGGTTTCGCCGTAATTCTCATGGCGCGAGCCGACCAGGTAAGTCACGTTGACGGTGACGGTGGGTTTGGACGCATCCGGGAACAGCAGGACCTTCAGCCCGTTGGGCAGGCGGTATTCGGTGATGCCCTCGACCGAGGGACCTTTGACGACGCCAGCCGGCAGCGTCTGGGCGAAGGAAACGGAGGCAGTGGAGGCAGTCAGCAGCAGCGCTGCGACGTAGCGGATTTGCATGGTGTCTTGCTCATGTTGGCAAAACACCTATGCTACGACATTCAAGCCTGTTCGTCAGGTAGCAGGCAGGCTTCCACCACCTGCAGCTTGTTATCCTTGGCGAATTCCTTGACGAAGTTATAAGCCATCGGCTGCAGGTCGCGCAGCCCTTCGTTGACGACAACGGCTTTCACGCCATTGACGACGGTCGGGGTGACGTAGGGCGAGAACTGGAGGTGGGCATGGCGCCCGCCCGAGCCTTCCGGGCGAAAACACGCCAGCACGCCAGCCAGTCGTTCCGCCCAATCGCTGGGACGGAATTGCTTGCCGTCGGTGGTAAGCCCAAGAATGAAGAACTCGCTGGCCATATACCTGAAACCAAGTTGCTGTGAGGAACCCCGGTATTATATCTTATAGAAGACCTGAACGGGGTTCCGGCATCAGGCCATTTTAGCCCAGCCACACAGCCCCGGACAGCAGAAGCAGCAACATCATCCACAACAACAACGCACGCCACACCAGGCCGACCGTGCTTTGCAGGGCGCGCACGCCCGGCTCGTCGCCCGGCAGCTGGTCCACTTCCATATCGCTGATATCGACCGTGGCCGCGTCGGAAGGGATGATCTTGGCCGCGTTTTCATTCGGCGTCCCCAGGCGCACGCCCATGGCGCCGCCGCCGGCCGACAGGATGATGCCAATCGCCTCGTCCTTCCAGCGGTGGGCGAAATTACGCCAGGCGTAGATCGCATCCTCAAAGTTGCCGACCACGGCAAAGGCCACCGCGGTCAGGCGCGCCGGAACCCAGTCGATCCAGTAGAAAGCCTTGGCGGCGAACTCGCCGAAAGCCTCCTGGCGCATATGCTCCGGTTCATTCCAGGCGCGCGCCAGGTATTCGGAAACACGGTACAGGATGGCGCCGCACGGCCCCAGCGGCATCAGGAACCAGAAGAACACGCCGAACACATTGCGGTGCGTGGTGACCAGCGCCTTCTCCACGGCGATACGCGAAATCTCGCTCACTTCCATGCCCACGGTATCGATCTTGCACCACTCGGCCAGCAGGGCGCGGGCCTGGCTCTCGTCGCCGGCATTCAGCGCCAGCTGGATCGAGGTGAAGTAATGGCTGTAATGGCGGAAGCCCAGGGTCAGGTAGACAATCAGCACGTTCCAGGCGAACGCTGCCAGCACCAGGTTGTAGCGCAGCAGCAGCCAGTAGACCAGGCCGGCCGGCAGCGTCAGCGCGCCGATCAGCAGGAACCAGCCCAGGCGGCCATGGCTCGCGTGCCCGGCATTGAACCACTGCTCCATGCGCACGGCCAGGCGCTTGAACTCAGCCCAGATCGGATTGTCGGCGCGCAGGGGCTTCAGTTGTTCAAACAACAAGGCCACGAGAATGGAGAGAAAAGTCATCTAGATCCTTTTGAATAGCAATACCGCAATGCCCGCTACGATAGCTTATGCGCGCAAGAAATGAAACAGGTTGCGCAGCATGCCGGCCGTTGCACCCCAGATAAAATAGTTTTGGTACGGCATGGCGTAAAAGCGCCGGCGGCCGTTCGGCAAATCGACTGCCAGCAGCTGGTGATTGGCCCCGTCCATCAGGAAGTGGAACGGCACCTCAAAGATTTCCGCCACTTCGTCCGGGTCCGCCCGCAGCTCGAACGGTGGCGCCACCAGGCCCACCACCGGCGTGACCGCGTAGCCGGTGCCCGTGTAATACACGGGCAGCGTGCCGATCACGTCGATGTGGCGGCGGTGCAGGCCGATCTCCTCCTCCGTTTCGCGCAAGGCCGTGTCGACGGCATCGCGGTCGGTCGGCTCGGCGCGTCCGCCCGGAAAGGCGATCTGGCCCGCATGGTCGTTCAGGTGCGCGGTGCGCATGGTCAGCAGCAGGTAGACGCCGTCCTCGCGCAATACCAGCGGCACCAGCACCGAAGCCGGCGTCGGTTCGCCGCGGTGCAGGCCGAGCGGCGGCTCCGACGGCTCGGGCGCCCATTCCGGCGGCGCCGCGAAGCGCTGCCGCAGCCAGTCCGGCGCCAGCCGTTCCAGCAGCACGGCCGCTTCGCCGGCAATCGCTTCAATCGGGAGTTGGGTCGGGTCGAAAGGTGTTTTGGACATACCCGGCATTGTACCAACTGGCCCTCCCCGCACAGTTGTTGCGCTCGCTCAAAAGCGGGAGCCGTGGCCCGGACGTAGACTAAGGCGATGCCGCCTCCTTCGCCGCCTGCCCGCTACGACTCACCATGGAAAGAAGTGCTGACGCACGGCTTCCGCGCCTTCATGGCCTTCTATTTCCCCGACCTGCACGCGCAGATCGACTGGAGCAAGCCGGTGCGTTTCCTCGACAAGGAGTTCGCCCAAGTCGGCTTTGGCGACCGCCCCGAAGGCCGGCTGGCCGACAAGCTGGTCGCCATCACCCTGCGCGGCGGCCAGGAGCAATGGATCCTGGTGCATATCGAAGTCCAGGCCCAGCACGACGAAACGCTGGCGCGCCGCGTGCTGGCATACAACTACCGCATCTTCGAGCAATTCCAGCGCCCGGTGGCCAGCCTGGTCCTGCTGGCCGATGAAACGCCCGGCTGGCGCCCGGACTCCTTTTACATCCGCGTCCTGGGAACGGTGATGGGCATCAGCTTCGCCACGGCCAAACTGCTGGACCATGCCGGCCGCGACAAGCAATTGAAACGCTCCCGCAACCCTTTCGCGCTGGTCACCCAAGCCCACCTGCGCACCCAGCAAACGCGGCACAACCCGGCTGAACGCTACGCCGCCAAATGGCAGTTGACCAAACTACTTTTGCAGCATGGCTGGAGCAAGAAGCGCATAATAATCCTGTTCAAAGTGATTAACTGGATGATGACTTTGCCGGAGCCTCTGCAACGGCGCTACCGGCAAGCGGTCCGAGAGTTGGAAAGGAAGAGTCAAATGGAATGGATTGACCCCTACGACCAAAATCGCATTGACAAAGCAACCGAGAAGGCAAGACGGGCTGTCGAGAAGGCCGAAAAGATTGCGCAAAGGGCGGAAAGGGCCGCCCTGAAAGCCGAGAAGCAAGGCTTCAAACTTGGCCGGGAAGAAGGCCGCGAAGAAGGCCGCGAAGAAGGCCGCGAAGAAGGCCGCGAAGAAGGCCGCGAAGAAG
>NZ_JAYSCO010000042.1:41173-49297 GCF_041914865.1 Pseudoduganella sp.
GTCTGGGGCAAGGTGCTGCCATCGTATTGGAGCGGCAATTAACACATCGTTTTGGCCCGCTGCCGCAGACCGTCAAGAGGAAGCTCGCCAAAGCCAGCCTGGAACAGCTTAGCGCCTGGAGCGAAACCATCCTGGACGCGCAATCGCTGCGCCAGGTGTTCAAATAAAAAAAGGGCGCCCGAAGGCGCCCTTTTCCGAATCCAATACCGAAGTATCGATTACGCTGCTGGAGCCGCTTTGCGGTTCGGCAGTTTTTCCTTGATACGTGCGGACTTGCCCGAACGCTCGCGCAGGTAGTACAGCTTGGCGCGACGTACGTCACCACGACGCTTCACTTCGATCGAAGCGATCAGCGGGGAGTACAGCTGGAAGGTACGCTCAACGCCTTCGCCGGACGAGATCTTACGAACGATGAAGTTCGAGTTCAGGCCGCGGTTACGACGAGCGATCACAACGCCTTCGTAAGCCTGGGCGCGCTTGCGGGTGCCTTCAACCACGTTCACGTTAACGACCACAGTGTCACCAGGGGCGAACTCAGGGATGTTCTTGCCCAGGCGAGCGATTTCTTCTTGTTCCAGTTGCTGGATCAGGTTCATTTCATGCTCCTATAACCATCTTGCCGGCGCTATCAAGGATGCCCGGTAGAGGATGGGGTTAAACACGGCAGGCAACATGCCTGCCACGGTACTACAACGGGTTTACAAACCCGCCAAAAACTTTTCATCCTTCTTCGAGAGCAGGCCCGCCTCGCGCGCCTTCACCAGCAGGTCGGGCCGCTTCCGCGCCGTCGCTTCCAGCATGCGCTCACGGCGCCACTTCTCGATTTCGGCATGGTTGCCGCCCAACAGGACCGGGGGCACGCTCACGCCTTCGTAATTCTCTGGCCGCGTATAGTGCGGCGAATCCAGCAAGCCGTTGACGAACGAGTCCTCGACGGCGGAAGCATCGGTATTCAGCACGCCGGGCAGCTGGCGCACCACGGCATCCATCAGGGCCATGGCAGGCAGCTCGCCGCCGGACAGCACGAAATCGCCGAGGCTGATTTCCTCATCCACGCAACGGTCCAGCAAACGCTGGTCCACTGCTTCGTACCGGCCGCACAGGATGACGAGGCCGGGTTCCTGCTTCAACTGCATCACGCGTTCATGCGTCAGCTGCTTGCCTTGCGGCGACATGTACACCACGCGCGGCGCCGGCAGGCCGGACACCACCTGGCGCTGTTTCGCAGCCTGGATGGTTTCCTCCAGCGGCTTGGCCAGCATCACCATCCCCGGGCCGCCGCCGTATGGGCGGTCATCCACGGTGCGGTGGTTGTCGGTGGTGAAATCGCGCGGATTCCACAGCGACAGGCCCCAGCGCTTCTGCTCGAACGCACGGCGGGTCACGCCGGACTGCGTCAACGCAGCGAACATCTCGGGGAACAGGGTAATGACGTCGAATTGCATTGTGTCGGTTCCGGATTAGTAATCCAGGCCCCAGTCCACGATGATTTGCTTCGCGTCCTTGTCCACCTTGATAACGTACTGACTCACAAACGGGATCAGGCGCTCCTGCGCCTTACCTTCAGCCTCGTATTCGACGCGCAGGATGGACTGTGGCCCATTGCTCATCAAATCCGCGACCGTGCCAAGGCTTTCGCCCTGTTGATTCTGAACCGCCAGGCCGAGCAAGTCGCCCCAGTAGTATTCATCTTCTTCCAGCTGCGGGAAGTCGGCGCGGGAGACGAAGACTGCGGCACCTTTCAGTGCTTCCGCCTCGTTGCGGTCCGTCATGCCGACGATGGTAGTAACAACGTCGCCACCATGCAGCTTAGCCCGCTTGACCTCAACGTCACGCAGGCTTGGCTTATCGAGCCACCAGGTGGTGGCATGCAGCAGCGCATCTGCCTCGGTGGAGAAGGGTCGGACACGGACCCCGCCGGTGATGCCATAGGCACCAGAAACAAAGCCAACCTGAACCAGGTCAGCCGGGGCTTGCGCCCCAGATGCGGTCTTGCTGCTCAAAGCTGAAATTAAGCAGCTTTCTGGCCAGCGACCAGCTTGGCAACAGCTGGGGACAGCTGCGCGCCAACGCCTTGCCAGTAAGCCAGACGGTCAGCAGCAACGCGGAAGGTTTCTGCTTGGCCGGTAGCCATTGGGTTGTAGAAGCCGATACGTTCTACGAAACGGCCGTCACGACGATTGCGGGAATCGGTAGCAACGATGTTGTAGAAAGGACGCTTCTTGGCGCCACCACGGGACAGACGAATAACGACCATAATATTTCCAAAAAAGAGTGCTGAGTCGGATAAAGCCGCAAATTATAGCGCGCTTTCACTCCGACCGGCAAGATTAATCAAATTGGTGGGGATTTGGACAGTCCGTGATTATCCCCCGTTCCTGCCTCGGCGGCAACAGCTTTGTTGTGCGATACTGCCGGTTTTTCGGACTTTACGGCAGCAAACATGTCTGTTTTACACAAAAACAAAACCGTGGCCACCCTGCTCGCCTCCGTTACCGGCGGCCTTGGCCTGCACCGCTTCTACCTGCGCGGCCTGGCAGATACCTGGGGCTGGCTGCACGCCGCCAGCCTGCTGGGCGTCGCCGCCGTGTTCGCCATATGGCCAAAAGCCGACCCCTACTTCCTGCTCCTGCCCCTGATCCTGTCGATCCTGGTCGGCTTCCTCGAAGCGCTGGTGCTCGGCCTGATGCCTGACGAAAAATGGGACGCCACCTTTAATGCCGGCAGCGGCAAGCAAAGCCAGTCCAAATGGCCGCTCGCCGTCGTCCTGGTCGCCACCCTGATGGTCGGCGCCTTCAGCCTGATCGGCGCTATCGCCCGCCTGTTCGACCTGCTCTACACCGGCGGCGCTTACGGTTGAGCTGCCGCAACGTCTTGTCACAATTATGCATTCCAAACGGAAACTGTTGACCTATACTTCCAGTCACCACAACCGTTTTTGGAGAACACAATGAAATTAACTAAATTCCTCTTGCCAGCCATCCTGGCTGTAACGGTTACCGGCGCCTATGCGCAACCGAAGAAAGTTTGTGCTGAATGCGGCACCGTGACCGCGATTAAGGTCGTCGAAAAAGACGGCGAAGGCGGCGCTACCGGCATGATCGCCGGCGGCGTAGCCGGCGCCCTGCTGGGCAACCAGGTCGGCGGCGGCAGCGGCAAGACCATCGCCACCGTGGCTGGCGCCGCCGGCGGCGCCTACGCCGGCAAGCATATCGAAGGCAAGATGAACAAGGTCAAGGAATGGCACGTGACCGTCAAATACGAAACCGGCAAAACCGGCAGCGTGGTGCTGAAGGAAGACCCGCACCTGCGCAATGGCGACAAGGTCAAGCGCAGCAACGGCCGCCTGGACCGCATCTAAGTCCGGCGCGACAGCAGTAAGCCCATCCCCGCGCCGGCCAGCAGGCCGGCGCAAATCCGATTGAAGATCCGTTTGCCGCGCGGCTGCGCAAACCAGCGCTGCATGCGCGCCCCCATCCAGGCGTAAGCCGCCAGCGCCACTACCTCCAACAGCAGGAACAACAAGCCCAGCACGAAGAACTGCGCGCCCACCGGGCCTGCAGGATCGACGAATTGCGGCAGGAAAGCCGTAAAGATCAGGATTGCTTTCGGGTTGCCTGCGGCGACCAGGAACTCCTGCCGCGCCAGCGCCAACCAGCCGGCGGCAGGTGCGCCCCCGCCGCCTTCGCCCTCGCCGGGCTGCGCGCGCCACAGCTGCCAGGCCAGGTAGAACAGATAAATCGCGCCTGCCGTCTTGATCCCATAGAACAGCATTTCCGATGTATGCAGCACCGCCGCCAGGCCGGCCGATGCCAGTGCGATCATGCCGGCAAAGGCGACCAGGCGCCCGACGCCCGCCAGGCAGGAGCGGCGAAATCCATAGCGCGTGGCATTGCTCACTGAGAGCAGGTTGTTCGGGCCCGGCGCCATATTCAGGGCGAAGCAGGCGGGCACAAACAGCAGCAGCGTGGAAGCATCCATGTTTCGACTCCAGTGCAGGAAATTTAGTTAATATACAACGCCGCCAGCGCCACCGCGCGCGGACCACATTCGAGGAGATGGGATGAAGTTTATAGCAGGACTGGCCGCCCTGTCGGCGTCGCTGGCGCTCTCGCTGGCGCAGGCGCAGACGCTGGCGATCACCATTGACGACGGCCCGGATACGCGCAGCACGCCGCATATGAGCGCGCCGCAGCGCAACCAGGCGATGCTCGACGCGCTGGCCCGGCACAAGGTACAGGCAGCGCTGTTCGTGACCAGCGGCCATGGCGCCAACACGCCGGACGGCATGCAGCTGCTGCGCGCCTGGAGCCAGGCCGGCCACGCCATCGGCAACCACACCGTGAGCCACCCCGACCTGCACAAGGTGGACCTGGCAAGCTACCAGCAGGAAGTGCTGGAATGCGACCGCCTGATCCGCACCCTGCCGGGCTACCAGAAGTGGCTGCGCTTCACCTACCTGCGCGAAGGGAACACGCCGGAAAAGATCGAAGGCATGCGCAGCTTTCTGCGCGAACACGGCTACCGCAATGCGCAGGTCAGCATCGACACCAGCGACTGGCGCCTCAACGAGGCGCTGGAGCAGGTGCTGAAAACAGATCCGGCCGCCGACGTCAGCGCCATCCGCAGCGCTTACCTGGCCCACGTCAGGCAGCGCATGCTGGCCTACCGCGAACTGTCGCACACCCTGCAAGGGCGCGACATTGCGCAAGTCCTGCTACTGCACCATAACCTGATCAACGCCATGTGGCTGGACGATATCCTGGTCCAGGCGAAGGAAATGGGCTGGAAGATCATCCCGCCCGCCGCAGCCTTTGCCGACCCGGTTTATCAGCTGGAGCCGGTGCGCAAAGCCGCCGGGCAAAGCCTGCTGCTGTCGCTGGGCCGCACGCTCGGCCTGGGCTTGACGCCAGGCGGCGAACGCCTGGTGGACGATGGCGACTTCGAAATCGCGCAGCTGCAAGCGCGCGGAGTGCTGCCGCCTCCGGCTCCGGCAGCGGCAAAAAAATAGTCGTCCAATTTTCGGTTGTAGCGCTGGCGGCGGCGCCGATAAGCTCCTGCCATCTTCCACGACTAAAGCAACCAAGCCATGTCCCCATTTTTTTCCGCCACCCCGCTCCTGCTCGCCAATGCCTGGGATGTGCCAAGCGCCCTTGCCGCCGAAAAGGCCGGCTACCAGGCCATCGGCACCTCCAGCGCCGCCATCGCCGCCATGCTGGGTTATGCCGACGGCGAGCAGATGCCCTTCGAGGAACTGCTGCTGGTGGTGCGCCGCATCCGCGCCAGCACCGCCCTGCCCCTCAGCGTGGACATCGAGGCGGGCTACGGTGTCGACAACGCGCACGTGGTGGCCAACGTCGCACGCCTGGCCGCGCTGGGCGTGGCCGGCATCAATATCGAGGACAGCCGCGTCGCCGACGGCCGGCGCGAACTGCTGCCCGCCGCCCAGCTGGCCGAGCGGCTGGCCGCACTGCGCAGCGCCTTCCCGCAGCTGTTCCTCAATGCGCGCACCGACACATTCCTGCTGGGCCTTCCCAACGCGCTGCAGGAGAGCATCGCGCGCGGCCGCCAGTATGCCGCCGCCGGGGCCGACGGGCTGTTCGTGCCGTGCATGACCGCGCCAGGCGATATCGGCGAGCTGGCGCGTACCGTTCCATTGGCGCTGAACGTCATGTGCATGCCGCAGCTGCCGGGTTTCGCCACCCTCGCGCAACTGGGCGTGCGCCGCATCAGCATGGGCAACTTCGTGCATGCCGCCGCCACCGAGCAGCTGCGCCGCATGCTGGATGCCATCCGCAGCCAACAATCCTTCGCCCCACTGTTCGCCGATGAAACTCACTGATCCCGCCGATATCCAGCGCTGCTACCAGGCCCTGGTCGACCGCTCGCCGGAGCACGTGGGCGCTTTCTACGCTGCCGTCAGGACCACGGGCATTTTCTGCCTGCCGACTTGCCGCGCGCGCAAGCCCAAGGCGGAAAACGTCGACTTCTATTCCGACATCAAAGAGCCGCTGGCACTCGGCTTCCGCCCCTGCAAGGTGTGCCGCCCGACGGAGAACGCACCCGACGTGCCGCCGCAGGTGGCGCGCGCGGTGGCCCTGGTGCGCGAACAGCCCAAGCGGCGCATCCAGGACGGTGAGCTGCGTGAGCTGGGAATCAGCCCGGAACTGGTGCGGCGCTGGTTCCAGAAGCATCACGGCTTCAGTTTCCAGGCCTACCAGCGCATGCTGCGCATTAACCTGGCGATGGCGGAGTTGAAGGAGGGCCGCAGCGCAACCGATGTCGCACTAGACAGCGGCTACGAGTCGCTGAGCGGTTTCGCCTACACCTACAAGAAAATGACCGGCGCCGCACCCAGCCAGGCGGCGCAGCAGCTGGTACTGCACCGCTTCCCTACCCCGCTCGGGCCGATGTTCGTCTGCGCCAGCGGCAACGGCGTGTGCCTGCTGGAGTTCACCGACCGGCGCATGCTGGAGACCGAGTTCCGCGACCTGCAGCGCAGCTTCCGGGCGCGCATACTGGCGGGCGAGAATGCGCATACGCGCCAGGCGGTGAGCGAGATCCAGGAATACTTCGCCGGCACGCGGCGTGAGTTCAGCGTGGCGCTCGATGCGCCGGGCAGCGCTTTCCAGCGCAGCGTGTGGGACGCTTTGCGCGCGATGCGGTTCGGGGAGGTGACGCATTATGCCGACCTGGCGCAGCGCATTGGCGCGCCAGGCTCAGTGCGGGCGGTAGCGGGGGCGAATGGGGCGAACCGGATTGCGATCATCATCCCGTGCCACCGGATTATCGGCAAGGATGGATCGCTGACCGGGTACGGCGGGGGATTGGCGCGCAAGGAGTGGCTGCTTGCGCACGAGAGGCAAAACCGGCAAACCGGTGTCTGACCCGCTGGGTCAGACACCGAACTGCCGCTTTAGAACTGCTCGACTTCCAGGCCCAGCACGCCGGCGCTGCCATCGACGATGGCGGCGCGCATGCCGGTGGAGCCGGACAGGATGTGGTCGGCGAAGAAGCGCGCGGTCACGATCTTGGCGTGGTAGAAGGACGCATCGCCCTCGCCCGCCGCCAGCTTCTTCTGCGCCACCAGCGCAGCGCGGCCCATCTGCCAGCCGCCGAACACGATGCCGGCCAGCTTCAGGTACAGCACGGAGCCGGAGAACACGCCCTTGATGTCGGACTTCACATGGGTGACCACGAAGTCGATCACGGCTTCCAGGTCGTCCGCGCCCTGCTCCAGGTGCTTGCGCATGGCGGCGAATTCCGGCGAGTTCACCTGGGCCAGTTCGCCGGCGGTGGCGCGTACCTGCGCCACCAGCGACTTGGCCAGCGCGCCGCCGTCGCGCACCGTCTTGCGGCCGATCAGGTCATTCGCCTGGATCGCGGTGGTGCCTTCATAGATGGTCAGGATCTTGGCGTCGCGGTAGTGCTGCGCCGCGCCGGTTTCCTCGATGAAGCCCATGCCGCCGTGCACCTGCACGCCGTCGCGCGTCACGTTCTCCGACATCTCGGTCGACCAGCCCTTCACGATCGGCACCAGGTACTCGTATACCGCCTGGTTCTGTGCGCGCACCTCGGCGTCGGCGTGATGATGCGCCACGTCGTGGATGCCGGCCGCCACGTAGGCCAGCGCGCGCGCCGCCTCGGTCTGGGCGCGCATCGACATCAGCATGCGGCGCACGTCCGGGTGGTTGATGATGGCCACGCCGGCCGGCGAGCCGTTCAGGTCGCGCGACTGCACGCGCTCCTTGGCGAAGGTGACCGCCTGCTG
Source organism: Pseudoduganella sp. (assembly GCF_041914865.1). Lineage (NCBI taxonomy): Bacteria > Pseudomonadati > Pseudomonadota > Betaproteobacteria > Burkholderiales > Oxalobacteraceae > Pseudoduganella > Pseudoduganella sp. Next base: position 48,945 of record NZ_JAYSCO010000042.1, read on the forward strand.
GTAGGCGCGCTCCGCCAGGCCCACGCCCTGCATGCCGACGCCGAAACGGGCCGCGTTCATCATGATGAACATGTATTCCAGGCCGCGGTTCTCCTCGCCCACCAGGTAGCCGACAGCGCCGCCGTTGTCGCCGAACTGCAGCACGGCGGTCGGCGAGGCCTTGATGCCCAGCTTGTGCTCGATCGACACGCAGTGCGCGTCGTTGCGCGCGCCCAGCGAACCGTCGGCGTTGACCATGAACTTCGGCACGATGAACAGCGAGATGCCCTTCACGCCCGGCGGCGCGTCAGGGGTGCGCGCCAGCACCAGGTGGATGATGTTCTCGGCCATGTCGTGCTCACCGTAGGTGATGA
>NZ_JAYSCO010000043.1:0-43955 GCF_041914865.1 Pseudoduganella sp.
TTGGCTACGAACCAAGGGGTCGTGGGTTCGATTCCTGCCAGCCGCGCCAGAATTTAGTAAGTGTTGTGCCCCGCACTGTCGAGTGAGGGGATAAGCAGGAAGTTGTGGGTTTTCATAACTGACTGTTATAATGAAGTTTTTGCGGCTGTAGCTCAGCTGGATAGAGTACTTGGCTACGAACCAAGGGGTCGTGGGTTCGATTCCTGCCAGCCGCGCCAGAATTTCAGTAGTACCCATCGCCGTCGGGCGGTGGTTGATGTAAGTTTTGCGGCTGTAGCTCAGCTGGATAGAGTACTTGGCTACGAACCAAGGGGTCGTGGGTTCGATTCCTGCCAGCCGCGCCAAACAAAAAGGGTCCATACCGGAAGGTCTGGACCCTTTTTCCTTTTCTGCAGCGGGCGCCGGGGAGGGCTATACTTTAGCCATGATTACCCTGATCCTCGCCACCGCCGCCACCGTGACCTTTGCCGATCCCGGCAAGATGACCGACGTCCCGCATAATTTTCGCGACCGCGAGAATATGGAATACCATTTCCGCGATCACCTGGCCCAACTGGCCGCCAAGCTGCCGGCCGGACAGGACTTGAAAGTCGATTTCATCGACATCGACCTGGCTGGCGAAGAATTCCCGCGCGTCGCGGTGCAAAATATCCGCGTGCTGAAAGGCCAGGCCGACTGGCCGCGCCTGCATTTCCGCTACAGCATCGAACAGGACGGCCGCGTGATCGGCAGCGGCGAGCGCCAGCTCTCCAATCCCAGCTACATGATGACCGTCAACCGCTACGGCAGCGATATGTACAGCCACGAAAAGCAGATGCTGGACGACTGGTTCTACAAGGACATCCAGCCGCGCCGCTGACCTGCCTCAACACCGCACCCCCGTCGCCAGCGCAGAATCGTACCTGTGCTTGCTTGACGGAGAATTGGCCATGTCCAAAGATGACAGCATGGAAGTGCGGATCGCAATGCTCGAGACCAAAGTCGACGATTTGTTCGTCAAGATCGCCGAGGTTCGTCACGACATGCGGGAGCACCTGGCGAGCAAGGCCGATATCGCCAATGTGCAGCTGCAAATAGACGCACTGAAGGCTGAATTCGTGCGGCTTGAGGCGCGCATCGACACGCTGACGGAGCGCATCGCCCACCTGGAAGAGCGCATCGGCCGCCTCGAGGAGCGCATGAGCCGTATGGAGCAGCTCCTGGTGTCGGAGTTCAAGCAGGTCGCAAGCAAGTCCGATTTACTGGTGCTGAAGGCCGAATTGCGGAAAGAGTTGCTTGCGCTTGCCCTTGGCATCATCACCGTGCAATCCGTGATCAGCGCGGCCATGATCGCTGCCGTGGCGCAATTCCTGCGTTAATATGCAGGAATGACACTCATCACCTGCATCGAAGACCTGCGCCGCCTGGCCCAGCGCCGCGTGCCGCGCATGTTCTATGACTATGCCGACTCCGGCTCCTGGACCGAGTCCACCTACCGCGCCAACGAAGAGGACTTCGGCAAGCTGAAGTTCCGCCAGCGCGTGGCGGTCGACATGAACAACCGCACGCTGCGCAGCACCATGGCCGGGCAGGAAGTAGCGATGCCGGTGGCGATCGCCCCCACCGGGCTGACCGGCATGCAGCATGCCGACGGCGAAATCCTGGCCGCGCGCGCGGCGGAAAAGTTCGGCATCCCGTTCACGCTGTCGACCATGAGCATCTGCTCGATCGAAGACGTGGCGGCGCACACGAGCAAGCCGTTCTGGTTCCAGCTGTATGTGATGAAGGACCGCGATTTCATCGAGCGCCTGATCGAACGCGCCAAGGCCGCGCGCTGCTCGGCGCTGGTGCTGACGCTGGACCTGCAGGTGCTGGGCCAGCGCCACAAGGATCTGCGCAACGGCCTGTCGGCGCCGCCGCGCCTGACCCTGGCCAACATCCTGAACATGGCCACCAAGCCGCGCTGGTGCCTGGGCATGCTGGGCACGCCGCGCCGCAGTTTCGGCAACATCGTCGGGCATGCGAAATCGGTGTCCGACATGTCTTCGCTGTCGTCCTGGACCAGCCAGCAGTTCGACCCCGGCCTGTCCTGGCGCGACGTGGAATGGATCAAGCAGCGCTGGGGCGGCAAGCTGATTATCAAGGGCATCATGGATGCCGAGGATGCGCGCCTGGCCGCCAGTTCCGGCGCCGATGCACTGATCGTTTCCAACCACGGTGGCCGCCAGCTGGATGGCGCACCGTCTTCCATCGCCGCCTTGCCCGCCATCGTGGATGCGGTCGGCAAGCAGATCGAAATCCATATGGACGGCGGCGTGCGCTCGGGCCAGGATGTGCTGCGCGCGGTGGCCCTGGGGGCGCGCGGCGTCTACATCGGGCGCCCCTTCCTGTACGGGCTGGGGGCGCTGGGCGAGGCAGGCGTGACGCGCTGCCTCGAGATCATCCGCAACGAACTCGATATCACGATGGCCTTCTGCGGCAAGCGCGACATCCAGCAGGTCAGCCGGGAGATCCTCCTGCCCTGAACACCAGGCCGGCCAGCAGCTTGCACAGTTCATCGTAGAAGTTATCCATTTGCGTATCCTTTCTGCTAAAGGTCGAGGTAGACGCATTGTGTACTGATTCATTAATGGGATAAATGCTTATAATTGAATTGAGTATCCCAAAAATGGAGCAATGAATGGATGTGCTGCACCATATGCGCCTGTTCGTCGAAGTGGCCAAGCGCAAGAGCTTCCGCGCCGCCGCCGAGGCGCTGGACATGTCGAATTCCACGCTGTCGCGCAATATCGCCGAACTGGAAAAGACCATCGGCCTGCGCCTGCTGCACCGCTCCACCCGCAAGGTCGAACTGACCGAAGCCGGCGAAGCCTACTTCAAGCGCTGCCAGGGCATTGTCGAGGAAGCGCTGAGCGCCCACGAAGCGCTGCTGGACTGGTCGGAAAAGCCGGCCGGCATCCTGCGCGTGACCATGACGGCCAGCTTCGGCGTCGGCTACCTGACGCCGGTGCTGCAGGAGTTCGCCGACATGTACCCGGACATCAAGTTCGATTTCGATATCTCGACGCGCGCGGTCGACCTGCAATCCGAACCGTTCGATGTGGCCATCCGCATGGGGCCGGCGCCCACCGCGCCCTCGACCCTGGTGGTGCGCCGCATCGCCATGATGCCGCGCTACCTGTACGCATCGCCGACTTACCTGGCACGCATGCCGCCGCTGGAACATGCCTGCGACCTGGTGCGGCATGCCCTGTGCGGGCGTTCGTTCTCCGCCCGCCTGCCCGATATCTGGCACAAGATGTACCGCGGCGAAGAGACGGTGGAAGTGCTGGCGCAGGCGCGCTACGCCACCAACAGCGCCTCGCTCAGCATGTCGCTGGCGGCTAATGGCCTGTGCATTTCCGCCCTCGACCCGCTGATGGTCAAGCAGGAAGTGCAGGCCGGCCGCCTGCGTCGCGTGCTGTGCGACTGGCATATGGAGCCGGTGCTGGTGCACGCGCTGACCGAAACGCGGCACCTGCCGGCGCGCACGCGCCTATTCATCGACTTCCTGCGCCAGCGCCTGGCTGACGGTTAGCCGGACTAGCCGCCGCCGATGCCTTCCACAATGCGGCCGCTGCCGCCGCAGTTGGGGCAGGATTTGCCGTCCGGCGTCTTGCCGCAGCCGCTGCAGACGGGGCAGATGCCTTCGCCGCTGCCGGGCGTGCCGGGCGCCGCTTCATCGCCTGGATTGAGGGGTGGTGGAGTGTTGATCGGGTCCATGATGGTGTCCTCCATGCTGCAGGCTGACATGGCAACGGCATGGTGTCCGTTGCCTGCCTAACGGATTACAATGGCTGCATCACCCAACAGGAGAATGCGCCATGGCCACCCTGATCCGGCACCGCAAGACCCGCATCATCACCCTGGAGGCAGGGGACGACCTTCATGAGCACTGCAAGCCGCGCGACATCGCCCTGGTCCCCGATCCGGCCGGCTGGTGGACCTGCTTCATCGGCGAGGACGGTTCGGTTGAGCGCTACGATATCCCGTTTGCGACCTATAATGAGGCGCTGTGGTCGGCCAAGGCCGCCGCGGAATTCGATGCGCAATAGAACCTGAGACTTTATGAGCGACACCTCGATCCTGATCATAGAAGACGACGAACATATCGGCCAAATCCTTACTTTTATCCTGCAACGGCAAGGCTACCAGACCACCCTTGCCGCCGACGGGCTGGCCGCGCGCCAGGCTGTCGAGGGCAGCAGCACCCCGCCGTCGCTGGTGCTGCTGGATGTGATGCTTCCTTATCTCGACGGCTTCGAGCTGGTACGCATCATCCGCGCCCGCGCCGGGTGGCAGGAGGTGCCGATCGTCATGCTGACCGCCAAGCATACCGAAAAAGACATCGTGCGCGCCCTCGATGCGGGCGCCAACGACTATGTGGTCAAGCCATTCCAGCCCAATGAACTGTTGGCGCGCGTGCGCCGCCACCTGAAGGAGCAAGCATGAAGGCCGCCACACCGCGCGCCGTGGCGGGACTCGCCGCGCTCGCACTGCTGGCCGGCACCGCGCCGGCGCGCGCCGCCGAGACCACCGTCGGCATCAGCCACGGCATCGACAATCTGAGCGGCCCGCGCGCCGACTGGCATGAAAGCACGCTATTCCTGCGCCACCAGCTGGCGCCGCGCTCCGGCTTCGGCCTGGGCGCCACGCGCATCGAGCGCTTCGGCCTCCACGAAACCCAGTTCAGCGCCAACGCCGACCTGCCGCTGTCGGAGCGCCTGACCGCCTCCATCGACGGCACGGCCAGCGGCGACCACCAGATCCTGGCGCGCCACGCGCTGGGCGCCACCTTGCAATACGAGTTCGCCAAAGGCTGGCTGGTGCACGGCGGTGGCCGCAGCAGCAGCTACAACGACGCCCACGTCAACCAAAGCCTGCTGATGCTGGAGCGCTACGTCGGCAATTACAGCGTCGCCGGCGCCTGGCGCGCCGCGCGCGCCCTCGGCGCCACCGCGCACAGCGGCGAACTGCGCGCCAGCTATTACTACGGAGAGCGCAATGCTGTGGGCCTGTCGCTGGCGGCCGGTAAGGAAGCGGCCAATATCGGCGGCATCACGCGCCTCACCAGCGTGCGCTCGGCGGCCCTGACCGGGCGCCACTGGCTGGACCAGCGCTGGGCCGTCACGGTTGCATTGGGCCACACCCGCCAGGGTGACTTCTACACGCGCAACGGGATCAACCTTGGACTACAGGCTTCCTACTGATATCTACCTGCTGGTGGCCTTCTGGACCGGCGTCGGCGCCCTGGCGCTGACGGCCCTGGTCGGCCTGCAGATTATCTGGCTGCGCGCGTCCATGCGCCGCCTGCAGCGCCGCGAACAGCAGCTGACGCTGAAATGGCGCCCGCTGCTGAATGCATCGATTGCCGGCGAGCCGGTCGGCAACCTGCCCGAGCTGGCGCCAGGCGACAGCCTGCTGTTCATCAAATTATGGTTGCACTTGCAGCAGGCCGTGCGCGGCGAGGCCAGCGAAGGCCTGAACGCCATTGCGCGCCGCCTGGGCTGCGACGAGAAGGTGAGGGCGCTGCTGGCGCGCGGCAACCGCGCCGAGCGCCTGCTGGCCGTGCTGGCCCTGGGCCATATGCGCGACAAGGCGTCGTGGTCCGCGCTGGCGCGCGCCGCCCATGCCGAAGACAGCGCGTCTTCGGTGCACGCGCTGTGGGCGCTGGTGCAGACCGATGCCGCACGCGCGGCGCAGGAAATGGCGCCCTTGCTGCTGCGGCGCGACGACTGGCCGCTGTCGCAGCTGGCGAATATCCTGCAGAACGCGCGCGCCGAATGGCAGCCGGTGCTGGCCGACGCGCTGGTGCGCCTGGCGCCGCAAGACCTGCCGCAGGCCCTGCGCCTGATGGCGGCGCTGCGCATGGAGCTGCCGCTGCTGCAGCTGCGCGGCTACCTGGGCAGCAGTGATCCGGAAGTGGTGCTGGCCGCGCTGCGCCTGGCGCGCCTGCCCGGCGTACTGGAAGATGTACGCGGCCACCTGGCCAGCGAGGACTGGCGCATCCGCGTGCAGGCTGTGCGCGCACTGGGCGAGCTGGGCGACCGTGAGGACGTGGCGCGCCTGCGCGCCATGCTGTCCGACCCGCAGTGGTGGGTGCGCTACCGCGCCGCCCAGGCCCTGCTGGCGCTGCCTTTCTTGTCGGAGGATGAATTGAATGAATTACGCAATGCCGGCGACCGCTATGCCGCCGACATGATCGCCCAGGCCGAAGCGGAGGTTGCATGACGCCCGATCCACAGGTGGTCCAAGTCGTCACGATCTGCGTGCTGGTGTATTTCGTGCTGCTGAACGGCGGCTACCTGATGCTGAACTTCCTCGCCATGTTCGCGCTGCGCCGCCGTTCGCAAGAGGCGGTATTGGACGACCTGCCGCAGGTGTACTCGGCGCTGGAACCGCCGATCAGCATACTGGTGCCAGCCTTCAACGAAGAGGCGACTATCGCCACCTCGGTACGCTCCATGCTGCAGCTCTCGTACTCCGAGATGGAAGTGATTGTGGTGAACGACGGCTCCAGCGACCGCACGCTGCAAGTGCTGATCGATGAATTCGCGCTGGTGCCGTTCCCCGAGGCCTACCGCATCCAGCTCGAGACCAAGCCGGTGCGCGCCATTTACCGCTCGACGCGCTTCCCCAATCTGCGCGTGATCGACAAGGTCAACGGCGGGAAAGCCGACTCCACCAACGCCGGCGTCAACGCCGCCCGCTATCCGCTGTTCTGCTGCGTCGACGCCGACTCTATCCTTCAGCGCGACAGCCTGCAGCGCCTGGTGCGCCCCTTCCTGCGCGACCCATTGATGGTAGCCAGCGGCGGCACGGTACGCATTGCCAACGGCTGCGAGGTGCGCGGCGGTTTCCTCACCCGCGTCGGCATGCCGCGCAACCCCTGGGCCCTGTTCCAGGTGGTCGAGTACCTGCGCGCCTTCATGTTCGGACGCCTGGGCTGGTCGGTCATCAACGGCATGCTGATCATCTCCGGCGCCTTTGGCCTGTTCCGCAAGGACATCGTGGTCGCGGTGGGCGGCTACAACCCGAAAGCGATTGGCGAGGATATGGAGCTGGTGGTGCGCATGCACCGCAAGCTGCGCGTGCGCGGCATCCCCTACAAGATCGAGTTCGTGCCCGACCCGGTGTGCTGGACCGAAGCACCGGAAGACCGCAAGGTGCTGCGCAACCAGCGCATCCGCTGGCAGCGCGGCCTGTCGGAATCCATCGCCGCCAACTGGGGCCTGGTATTCAGCCGCCATGGCGGCGTGGTGGGCTGGGTGGCTTTGCCATTCTTCATCCTGTTCGAATGGCTGGGGCCCGTGGTGGAGCTGTTCGGCTACGCCTTCATGGCCGTGGCCTGGTGGCAGGGCTGGGTGTCGTGGGAATCGTTCGCCATCTTCCTGTTCGTGGCGATCGGGCTGGGCATCCTGCTGTCGGCCTTCGGCCTGCTGCTGGAGGAAATTTCCTTCCACCTCTACCCACGCGCCAGCCAGATCCTGACGTTAGCGGCGGTAGTGGTGGTCGAGAATTTCGGCTATCGCCAATTGAACAGCTGGTGGCGCCTGGTCGGACTGTACAAATGGGCACGCGGCGGCGAAGCCAAATGGGGCGTGATGACGCGCAAGGCGACCTGGCAGCGCGATCTTTAGGCCAGCGCACTTCGTCCGCATGCCAGCCCGGGAGGCGGCTTTGTCCCCGGCGTAGTACGTGCGCAGTTCAATCCAGGCATACTTAACTTTTATGAGACAAACATTATTCATGAGTATCGGCGCGATAGCGGGCGTAATCGCCTTGTTGGCGATACCGTCCTCGTCGCCTGTGCCGCAGCTTGGCCGCGTGTTTACGGGTGCATTTATTGGTGTCGGCTTGCATGGCCTGGTCTTCGCGCAGCTATCTTGGGTTGCTCGCGGCGGTACTCCAGCCGGAGTCCAGGGCACGCTAGCCCGAATCATGGGCGCTTCGATTATCGTCGCATCCGCAGTTTTTGCTGCATTAGCGTAGCTAACCTTTGAAGGAAAACTTGACGCCATTTAGCCGTTTGCCACCGGCGCTTGTCAAAAGAATGAGTGGGAATTCCAGCAGGTGCGCGAGAGGATCGGAGGAAAGGTCGAAGTCAAGGCGACGACGCTGGTGGCGGTGAAGCCGCGCGGGGCGGCCGCTTCCACTCCGTTGCGGATGGTGGCTCTTGTTTAGAGAACTAATCGCTGCCTAATCCCGTATCCCATTCCGTCTTGCAATGAGTGCATATGGCGGTTTGATTTCCGTTGGGTAGATAAGACGATTGACATTTGCGTTTGCACTTAGGGCAGAGAATGTTCGTTGCGCAGACATACGCAGCAATCATAGCGGCTGGGACTGCGACAAACACTGCGAAGACTGCCAAGGCAAAAACCTTGGGGTAATCTGAACGATCAATGCACAAACAAGCCCCAACGGCTATAGCGCCGATGACGAACAATGGCGTAGCTGGCCTGAAAATCTCGAACAAGGGCGGAGGATAGTGTTTGATCTCATACCCAGTGGCAGCGCCGACTTCCTCATGAGATTCCGGGATACTGACGTTATCCTTTTCCATCTTTCAAATGCTTTCCCAGAGGTGACATTGAGTATGGTAGCACTTGGTCGCGCGTGCTCGCGAGTCCAGCGCTGATAGCCGCGCATCGCATGACTCACGATACTTCTTGAAGGACCAACGCTGCATTTCAATTCTGCTTCGGATCAGGCAACAGGTCACATGCTCAGTAAATCGTAATTGCTTCTCGATGCCTTCCAGCCTTTGCGAGTTGGTTTCCTCGGGTGGACAGCGTTGTCAACTCTGCATGTGCCTTCGTTGCTGTTGGCCGAAGCTTGCCGGCTGGATGATTTGCTGGAGTGTGCTGCAGTTTGTAGCCGGCTTCATATCTCTTTGAAAAGCCATGTTCAACTGCTGCCTCAGCCGTTCCCCTAATTCGTTCGCTGTATCCGGACTCATCTAATTCACTGTCAGCTTTTGGTCGCATGTCGTCTAACCTGACACGAGAACCGGGCACAAACTTGATAAGGTTTTTACGGGTAGAGCGTTTTACTTCGAAACTCGTAAACTGACGAACGTCATACCGAAAGCGATAACAAGAGCAACTGAAATAGCCCCTTTCAAAGCACGCAGGATCTCGCCGCTGGAAGGAAACACGATTGCTCCAAATTGAATCAACGCTATAAATGGTCCAATAACGAGGTTCACCAAGAGTGCCAGTCCACAAAAAATTCCAATATATGCCGCAGCATGTCGCAAGTAGGTTTTTAAAAACGCACCGAGCATAAATATCTAATCCTTTATCATACGAGCAGAACTGTAAATGATGGTGTGCACATCGCCAAGTGACGACGCCCACGAATAGCCGATTCTTAAATGTACTCAAGGTTTTACACTCATCGAGTGGCCACTCTCCCTTAAGTACGGCATCGTATAACCACATCGTTAGCTGGTACGGTATTTCCATACGACGCGTTAAAGATGACGTAGCCAAGCACATCCTAGAAGAATGCCTCAGCCATTACGTCTCTCACCCATCGGTGAGTTCTGATAGTTCGAGAAACGCTCCGTCACGTATTTCGTCCCCCCAAAGCACGCGCTCGCCTAAGGCTGGGAACGGCCGAACCCGGCCGTCTAGCTCGGCATAGCAGGGGGCAAGGGCCTGAATCGCGGACTGTCAGCTCGATCATACCAAGCCGATGCTTATCCAGAACTCAGCGCAAGGGAGCACGCCCCATGAAGGCGATTAAGTAGCGGGATCCCACAACAACGCGAGCGCAAGCGCGGCCAAGGTGACCGGTTCGCGCAATGCATTGCCGGACGCTGGACGCCACAGGCGCGGCGTTAGGCCATTGAGTTCGATGGCGCCCACCGCTTTCCCGTCATGTTTGAATACGTACCCGATTGGTGCCTCGAGCGGCAGCGACGAGCCTCGCACCTCATGGACCGATTGCACTTCGAGCGTGGTCCCCGCCATCGAGAATTGACCGCTACGCTCAGCTTTCATCGTCAGGCTGGCAACGGGAGCGTTCATCTTCAGCTGCGCGCTTCGCGACCCACGCCATTCGCAGTCGAACGAGAACGGTTTTGCGTTGGCTGCTATGGCCTTCCATGTCGCCTCGACCGCCTTGCCGCTGCAGGCCGCTTCGGTGCGACTGCCATCCGCGAGCACGAGCGAATAGCGCGTCGAGGCGCTGCTCCAGTTCACCACAGAGAACAGGTCGACGCGATCGCGTCCGCGGCTGAAGGTGCCGGTCTCCGGAGGCAACGAGAAACTGCCGCTCCGTCCCCCTCCAAGGCCCTGCAGGGTTTCTGCGCTTTCTGCGGCAATAGATGCGGGGAGACTCATTTCTGCGGCGGGCAGGCTGGCGCAACCAGACAATACGACTGCAGGAGCGGCAAGTAAGGCGAGGAATAAGATGCGCGGCATGAGGATCGGTCGGCAGGAGTCCATGTAGCGAAAAATTATAGCGACGCTTGTCGGCCCAATTGTCGTCTTTTTGTCATGATGGTTGCGCAACCCGCCTCGCTACAAAGGTCCGCTTGTGGCCGTTACCGAACAAATCGCTTTGCTAACGATTGAAAATCATTTGCGACAAATATCGCACAGTCAACGTCCACTCCGATTAGCGCCAACATGCAAACCGCACCTGTGAAGTCAAATGCCAAGACCTCGCCTCCACCGTTGGCCGCAAACGCAATGAAGCCAGCAGCGTATTTCGAAATATCAATGTCGTGGTTATTCTCTGGGATCGCCTCTAACTCCCAGAGTTCAACGTAGCCTGGCTCTGCGTCATCCGTGGTGAATCCCCCAAAGCAGCCATTTTCGCGCACGTACTGCACGTATTCACTCGGGATAGTTACTTCCATTAGCGGTCTCGCAATTGTTGAGTGGCTGCTTCTGGCCGTAAGCCGTAGCGAACTGTATGTTGATATCAGGTCTTGGCTAATTTCAACGCTTCAAAATCCGCATTCGGCGAAAAGAAATACTCTTCAATCTTACGAAGGAGCTCCACCTCATTTGTGGTGCTTCTTTGAAAGTCGCCAGGCCCGGGACCCGGTACGTAATTTAAGACTGAATATCGCCAAGCGGCGTCCTTGTACCAGACATAGACACCTGGAGCATCTGTAACAGTCTCGACGCCTCGATGGTCCTTGAACCACCCCTCCCAGCCGGGAACATGATTGCCAGGCGTGCTGGTGGGCTTGATGACTACGTATCCGTTGGGGAACGATGAATGATTCGGGCCAAATTGAGGTTCAGAACTAACGTCAAGGCCAAGCGCGCGAATTTTGTCGATTGACTCGGGAGAAAGATGCATAGGGCCCCGGAAGTTCTGTGACGCCACCGCTTGTACTAGGTTTCGGCCTCCGTTGGCTAACAATGCCTTCTTGTACTCCATTGAATTCATCGCCGGACAATTCATCACCGCTCTTATAAATATGTCCGGCGGTTTGTACCAATGCGCAGCAATATAGTGAAGAATCCCTTCTGGGGCGACAAAAATGCGGCCGTCGTACGGAATGAAGACGTTGGAATGAAATCGAGGAGAATTGAATTGGCATAAGCCGCAAGTGTGCCAACCGGCTGAGGCCACTGGTTGCCATGGCTCCTTGAACAAAGACGTAAGTTTTTCAAAAAAAGCCCAATCCACGCTTTGAAGCTCGAAATCGGACTCTTTGGAAAGCCATCCCACGGCGACCAAATTCTCGCTTGGTACTGGGAAGTATTCGCATGGTGAGAGGTCAATTATTGCTGTCATCGGAAAATCTAAAGAAATTTGGAACTAACTGGTATGACTTATTGGTCCTGCGGCAGTCCACTTTTGGCCGAGTGCGGCAGCCGCCCATAGATGGCGAGCTGTATGCCAAGGCGCTTGAAGTCGCCGACCCGGAACCTTCGTACGCTGCGTGTCGCACAGCACTTTTGGAACCTGAGTCCCTTGGTAGCATGCACGCGAGCCCTTACCCATTAGCCAGCGCCGGCAGCGTGACGTGGAAGGTGGTGCCTGCGCCTTCCTCTGTCTCGAAGCCGATCTTGCCGCCGTGCTGTTCGACGATGGCGCGGCAGATCGCCAGGCCCAGGCCGGTGCCGCCTTTCAGGCGCGTGTCGGAGCTGTCGGCCTGGGCGAATTTTTCGAATACGCGGGGGCGGAACGCTTCCGGGATGCCGCTGCCGTTGTCGCTGACCGACAGGCGTACGCCGTCCGGTGTGGCGGCGCAGGCGAGGGTGACGCAGTTGTATTGCGGTGAGTACTTGATGGCGTTCGACAGCAGGTTGACCAGCACCTGCACCAGGCGGTCATGGTCGCCGCGCACGCGCAGTCCGGCGGCATCGCCTTCGCGTGCCAGCTCCACCGGGCGCTGCGAGGCGCTGCCGCGTACGGCGTCCAGCGCGTCGTCCAGCAGCGGGCCTACGTCCAGTTCGTTGTGGCGGAAGTCCATGCGGCCCGCCTCGATCTTCTCAATATCGAGCACGTCGTTCACCAGGCGCACCAGCCGTTCGCTGCTCTGGTAGGCGATGTTCACCAGCAGCTGCACGTCCTGCGGCAGTTCGCCAGCGCCGCCGTCGGCCAGCATGGAGAGCGAGGCGCGGATGGAGGTCATCGGCGTGCGCAGCTCGTGCGAGACGGTGGCGATGAACTCGTTCTTCATTTCCTCCACCTGGCGGCGCTCGGAGATATCGTGCAGGAAGGCGCTGAACATGGCGTTGGCGGGGCGGCTGATGGTGGCTTCTACCACCAGTTCTTCGCCGTCGCGCCGGATCAGGGTGCGCTGCAGACGGTGGCCGAAGGCGGCGGCGTCGCTGCCGCGCGCGGCGGCCAGTGCGTCCAGTTGCTGCGCCTGGAAGCGCTGCGGTACCAGCAGTTCGATATAGCTTTGGCCCAGCGCTTCTTCGCGGCTCCAGCCGAACATGCGTTCGGCGGCCGGGTTCCAGTCGGTAATGTGGCCGTCCGGGTCGATGGCGATGAAGGCGTCCTGCGCGCTGTCGATGATGGCGGCGATGCGCTGCATGGCGTCGCGCAGCTGGGTGGTGCGGGCGGCGACGCGGCCTTCCAGGTTGGCTACCAGCGCGTTCAGCGTGCGGCTCAGGGCCTGGATCTCGCCGTAGGGCGCCAGCTGGGGCAGGGTGGCTGCTTCGCCGTGGCGGATGCGGTCGGCGGCGTCGGCCAGCTCGCGCAGCGGACGCGCGATGCGGCGCGCGAGCGGATAGGCGCACAGCGAGAACAGCACGGCCATCAGCACGCCCAGGCCCCAGGCGCGGTGCTGCATGGCGCGTACCGGCGCCCAGGCCGTGTCCACGCTCTGGCGTACCAGCACGGTCCAGCCCAGGCCGGGGTAGGGGCCGTGGCCGCGTGTGCGGGCGTAGCCGGTCAGGTAGTCGCTGCCGTCCGGCCAGCGCTCGACCAGATATCCCGCCTGTGCCGGGCCGCTCGCGGCAGGATTGCCGCCGCTGCCTGGTGACGCGGCCTTGCGCACGGGCGAAGCCGCGCCGCTTCCTGCGCCTGCCGGGTCAAGGGCGGTGGAGCCGGGGGCGCGGCCAGTGGGGGGAAGGGTCTTTCCGAGCAGGCCGGGTGGGCCGAGCAGGACCTTGCCTTGTTTGTCGATGATGATGGCTTCCACCTGCCGGCGCGCGCTGGCGGGGGCCAGGACCGAACGTTCAAGTTCGCGCGCCCATTGCCAGGATAGGTGCGCGCCGAGCACGCCGCTGCCGTCGGCCAGGGGGAAGGCCAGGTCGACGAAGCGCAGCGGCTCGGGGCCGGGCGCGGGCAGCAGCTTGGCCAGCAGCACCGCTTCGTGCACGTCGCCGACGTGCACGCCGGCGAGTGCGTTGCGGTGCCACGGCCGTTCGCCAACGTTGGCGCCTTCCAGCATGCCTTGGGTGGCGGCGACGACCTTGCCATCGCGCTCGGTCAGGCCGATCCAGGCGTAGTGCGGGTAGCTGCGCTGGTGTTGTTCCAGCGTGTTGCGGCGCGCGGCGGTGCTGGCGGCGGCGCCCATGTCCGGCCGCTGCGCCAGTAGCTGCACTTCGCGGTAGCGTTCGAACATATCGCGGTCCAGCTTATCGGACGTCTGCTGCGCCAGGTCGGCCAATGCGCTGCCGATATCCTCTTTGACCTGGCTGCTGGCGGTGCGCGCAATCACCTCCGCCAGTACGGCGGCCATGATGATCGCCAGAGCGCAGAAGGCGATGGCGAGGTAGGCTCCCAGCCCGGCCTTGTAGCGCAGGCGCTTCATGCGACCCGGTTGGCCGGGCGGCCGGCGACGAAGGCTTCGATATTGTCGATCAGCTGGTCGGCGAGGCCCTGCATGGCCTGCCCGCTGGCCCAGGCCGAGTGCGGCGTCAGCAGGAAATTCGGCAGGCGCAGGCGCAGCAGCGGATTGTCCGGCAGCGGCGGTTCCTTCGACAGCACATCGAAGCCCGCGCCGGCAATCACGCCGCGCTGCAGGGCATCGGCCAGCGCCGCTTCGTCCACCAGGCCGCCGCGCGCCGTGTTGACCAGGATGCTGCTTGGCTTCATACGCGCCAGTTCGGCCGCGCCGATGATATTGCGGGTGGCGTCCGTCAGCGGCGCGTGCAGGCTAAGTACGTCCGACGTCGCCAGCAGCTCGTCCCAGCCGACGTTGCGCACGCCTGGATCGTCGGTTGGCGTGCGCGTGTGCACCACCACCTCCATGCCGAAGGCGCGCCCCAGGTGGGCCACCTGCTGCCCCAGCGCGCCGTAGCCCAGCAGGCCAAGCGTGCTGCCGTGCAGGTCGCGGATCGGGTGGTGGAACAGGCAGAAGCGCGGCGACTGTTCCCACAGCCCGGCCTCGATATCGGCGCGGTAGGCCAGCAACTGGCGGCGCAGCGCCAGGATCAGGGCAAAGGTATGCTCCGGCACGGCGGCATGCGCATAGCCGCGGATATTGGAGACCACGATGCCGCGCTCGCGCGCCGCCGCCAGGTCCACATTGTCGGTGCCGGTGGCGGCCACCGCGATCAGCTTCAGCGCCGGCAGCGCCGCCAGCGTATCGGCGCGCAACGGCACCTTGTTGCTGATGGCGATGGTAGCCCCTTGCAGGCGCTCGACCGCTTCGGCCGCCGTGGAAGCCGGATACTCGGCCCATTCATGCGCAAAGGCGGGGCGCCGGATGTCGGCGATGATGCTGTCGCGGTCCAGGAAGACGATACGTTCGCTCATGCTGTCAGCTCCAGGGGGACGGGCGCGGCCAGTGGCCGCAGCCGCATTTGCGGCTGGCCGGCCATCAGGTCCGCCACCCATTCGACGAATACGCGCACCTTGGCCGACAGGTGGCGGTTCTGCGGGTAGACCACGTGGATCGGCAGCGGGTCGGTGACCCAGTCCTCCAGCACGCGCACCAGGCGGCCCTCGCTGCCATGGCTGGCCAGCTGCACGTCCGTCATCATGATGATGCCCAGCCCCGCCAGCCCGGCCTGGAGGTAGGCGTTGGAATCGTTCAGTGCAATGCGGCCGGGCAGGGTCATTTCGATGCGTTCACCGTTGCGCGTGTAATCCCAGGGATAGACGCGGCCGGACTTGGACGAGAAGTAATTGATGCAGCGGTGCCGCTCCAGGTCGCGCGGGTGGGTCGGCGTGCCGTAGCGTTCCAGGTAGGAGGGCGCCGCGCAGGTGACGAAATTGAGCATGCCGACGCGGCGCGCGATCAGGCTGGAATCGCCCAATTGGCCGCCCCGCACTGCACAATCGACGCCTTCCTCGATCAAATCGATGATGCGGTCGCTGCAACCGAGTTCCAGCTGGATATCCGGGTACTGCTCGAAGAAGGAGGGCAGGGCCGGCACCAGCAGTTCGGCCGACAGTCCGGTCGGCGCATCGACCCGCAGCCGGCCGCTCGGGCTCAGGCGGCTGCGCGACAGCGATTCCTCGGCATCCTTCACGTCGGCCAGGATGCGCAGGCACCTTTCATAGTAGGCCGCGCCGTCCGCCGTGACGGATACCTGGCGCGTGGTCCGGTGCAGCAGCTTGACCGACAGCGCCGTTTCCAGGCTGGCCACCAGGGTGGAGACAGTGGCCTTGGGCAGCTGCAGGTTTTCGGACGCGCGCGTGAAGCCGCCGGCGTCGACCACCTGGACAAAGACTTCCATTGCTTGGAGCTTATTCATCAGTTCCACCTCATTGTTCGGGATTCTGAACAATCAATTCAACATTAGTGTATTTTTCTTATTCTAGTGGAAGTTTATTATTACCGTATTGCAGCATAAAAAAGCGCTTGACCCTCCCGCGATGGGAATGTTTACAGTGGCTTTAGTTTCACAGGAAAGGAGCAATCATGAGTAACCGAGATGGATTCTTTGCAATGGTTTCGCTGGCGCTGGGCGCCATCGCCCTGGCAGGCGTCCTGCATACCGACGAATTCGCGCTGGGCGCGCAGGTTGGCTTTGGCGCTGCGACGGCACCGGCCAGCGCCATGCTGGCTTCGGCCGGGGCGGAGGCGGGTAAATGACCGCACAGGCGCCGGCGGAGCTGAAAATCCGCGAACTGGAAGTGCAAGGGGCGCAAGGCCCGCTGGCTGCACGCCTCTACCTGGCCGGGAATTCGTCCGCTAAGCGCGACGCCCTGATCGTTTTCTTCCACGGTGGCGGCTTCGTGGCCGGCGACCTGGAGGAGGCGGACGAATTCCTGCGCCACCTGGTAACGTGCAACCCGGGCCACGTGATCCTGGCCACCAATTACACCCTGGCCCCGGTCAGCCCGTTCCCGGCGGCCGTGGAGGATGCGCACGCGGTGCTGGCCTGGACCAAGAAGAACAAGGCCAAGCTGGCCTGGAGCGGCAAGCAGCTGCTGACCGCCGGCATCGAGGCCGGCGCCAACCTGGCCGCCGTTTCCGCGCTGATGGCGCGCGACCGTGGCGGTCCGGCGCTCGCGGGCCAGATCCTGATCATGCCGATGCTCGATCCGGGCCTGTCCACCTGTTCCATGCGCGATTTGCCCAACTGTCCGGACCAGATGAAGCTGGCCGATACCTGCGCCCAGGCTTACCGTGGCTACCTGCCGAATGCGGCCGACCGCGCCCACCCGTACGCCTCGCCGCTGCAATCGAGCCGTTTGAAGAATTTGCCGCCGGCCCTGATCCTGTCGGCCGAGGACGACCCGCTACGGGATGAAGCAGAACAATACGGGGCGAAACTGATCGCCTGCGGAGTCAAAACTACAGTCAGACGCATGCCACCGGCCCCACTGCAGGAGCCGGGAGCCAGGAATGAATGCGCGTGCAGGGGCTTTGCGCTAAAAGAGATGGCCAGCTTTATCAGCGCTATCGACGGGTCGGAAACCCCCGCAGCGTAACGCCGTTTCCATACAACAGAAGTATCAGAAAAAAAGTGCCTGCGAGGCACAGGGGCTCCTTTTTGCCAAAATTTTCCAACGAATTTTCACCCCCAAGAGGTTAAGAAATGAAAAAGACGAATCGAATGACCACTCTTGTGCGACCGCTGGTTGCCGCTTTGGCCATGGGCGGGCTGGCGGCTGCCATCCTGTCTGGCTGCAACGCCAACAGCAAGCCGGCCGAAAGCCAGGCGCCCGCCGCCGGCGGCCCGCCGGTTTCGGCAGCGGTCGTGGTGCAGAAATCCGTGGCGGAAACCCAGGAGTTCTCCGGCCGCATCGAAGCCATCGACCGCGTGGAAATCCGTCCGCGCGTGAGCGGCTTCATCACGGCGGTGAACTTCAAGCCCGGCAGCGAAGTGAAAAAGGGCGACGTGCTGTTCGTGATCGATCCGCGTCCGTTCCAGGCCGAAGCCAGCCGCGCCGATGCCGCCGCCAACTCGGCGCGCGCCAAAGCCGACCTGGCCAAGCTGGAACTGGCCCGCGCTGAAAAGCTGCTGGCCGATAAAGCCATCGCCCAGCGCGAGTTCGACGAACGCGCCTCGGCACTGAAAGAGCTGGACGCCAGCGCCCGCGCCGCCGCTGCCGCTGCGGAAGCGGCGCGCCTGAACCTGTCCTACACCCAGGTGACCTCGCCGATCAACGGCCGCGTGTCGAAGGCCGAGATCACCCTGGGCAACCTGGTCGACCCGAACGCGGTGCTGACCAGCGTGGTCTCGATCGACAAGATCTACGCCAGCTTCGACGGCGACGAAAGCACCTTCCTGCGCGTCGGCGGCCAGGCCCACAAAGGCCAGCCGGTCACCGTGAAGGTCGGCCTGGCCAACGAGAGCGGCTTCCCGCACGAGGGCAAGCTGGAGTTCGTCGACAACCAGCTCGACACCCGCACCGGCTCCGTACGCATGCGCGCCACCTTCGACAACAAGGACCGCGCCCTGGTGCCCGGCCTGTTCGCCCGCGTGCAGCTGGACGGCGGCACCGCCACCCAGCAAACCCTGTTGATCAACGACCGCGCCGTGGGCACCGACCAGGACCGCAAGTTCGTGTTCGTGGTCGGCGCCGGCAACAAGGCCGAATACCGCCCTGTGGTGCTGGGCCCGAATGTGGACGGCCTGCGCGTGGTGCGCAGCGGCCTGAAACCAGGCGAGAAGATCGTCGTCAACGGCCTGCAGCGCGTGCGCCCCGGCGCGCCGATCACGCCGGAAATGGTCGACATGACGTTTGACCCGATGGCAGCCGCGCAGAAAGTCGCCGCCACCGAAGCCAAAACTTCCAAGGAATAATCCATGAATTTCTCTCGCTTCTTTGTCGATAAACCGATCTTCGCGGCGGTTCTATCGATCATCGTCTTCGTAGCGGGCTTGATCTCGATCTTCAAGCTGCCCGTCTCCGAATACCCGGAAGTGGTGCCGCCATCCGTCGTGGTGCGTGCCGTCTACCCGGGCGCGAACCCGAAAGTGATTGCGGAAACCGTCGCCGCGCCGCTCGAAGAGCAGATCAACGGTGTCGAGGGCATGCTGTACATGTCCTCGCAGAACACCTCCGATGGCGCGCTGATGCTGACCGTGACCTTCAAGATCGGCACCGACGTCGACAAGGCTGAAACCGCAGTGCAGAACCGCGTGCAGCGCGCCTTGCCACGCCTGCCGGAAGAAGTGCGCCAGATCGGCGTGACCACGGTGAAGTCTTCGCCCAACCTGACCATGGTGGTGCACCTGCTGTCGCCGAACGGCCGCTACGACGACCTGTACCTGCGCAACTACGGCGTTCTGAACGTGAAAGACCAGCTGGCCCGTATTCCAGGCATGGGCGACGTGCAGATCTTCGGCGCCGGCGACTACGCCATGCGTATCTGGCTCGACCCGCAAAAGGTCGCCGGCCGCAACATGACCGCGTCCGACGTGGTCGATGCGATCCGCGAACAGAACGTGCAGGTGGCAGCGGGCGTGATCGGCGCGGCGCCGTCCAAGGCGGCTGACTTCCAGCTGACCGTGAACACCCAGGGCCGCCTCAGCACCGTCGAGGAATTCGGCGACATCATCATCAAGACCAATGAAGATGGCGCGCTGACCCGCCTGAAAGACGTGGCCCGTATTGAAATGGGCTCCAACAGCTACTCGCTGCGCTCCCTGCTGAACAACAAGTCAGCGGTCGGTATCGGTATTTTCGAAGCGCCGAACAGCAATGCGCTGGAACTGTCGGCCAACGTGCGCGCCAAGATGGAAGAGCTGAAGAAGGACTTCCCGGAAGGCGTGGCCTACGACATCGTGTATGACCCGACCCAGTTCGTGCGCGAATCGATCAAGTCCGTGATCCACACCCTGCTGGAAGCGGTGGCCCTGGTGGTGCTGGTGGTGATCATCTTCCTGCAGACCTGGCGCGCCTCGATCATCCCGCTGCTGGCGGTGCCGGTGTCGATCGTCGGTACCTTTGCGGTGATGATCGGCTTCGGCTTCTCGATCAACACGCTGTCGCTGTTCGGCCTCGTGCTGGCTATCGGTATCGTGGTGGACGATGCGATCGTGGTGGTGGAAAACGTCGAGCGTAATATCGCCAACGGCCTGTCGGCGCGCGACGCGACCATCCAGGCCATGAAGGAAGTGTCCGGCCCGATCATCGCGATTGCCCTGGTGCTGTGCGCCGTGTTCGTGCCGATCGCCTTCGTGTCCGGCCTGACCGGCCAGTTCTACCGCCAGTTTGCGCTGACCATCGCCATTTCGACCGTCATCTCGGCCTTCTGCTCGCTGACCCTGGCCCCGGCCCTGTCGGCAACGCTGCTGCGCCCGCATGACGCACCGAAGGACGCGCTGACCCGCGTGATGGACAAGCTGTTCGGCCGCTTCTTCGCCTGGTTCAACCGCTTCTTCAACCGCGCATCGCACAGCTACGAAAGCGGCGTGCAAGGCGTGCTGAAGCGCAAATCCGCCTCCATCGTGGTGTACCTGGTGCTGGCCGCCGCAGCCGGCGTGATGTTCAAAGTGGTGCCGAACGGCTTCGTTCCGGCCCAGGACAAGCAATACCTGGTGGGCTTCGCCCAGCTGCCTGATGCCGCATCGCTGGAACGCACCGACCAGGTGATCCGCAAGATGTCCGACATCGCCAAGGAAATCCCTGGCGTGGACGCCTCGGTTGCCTTCCCGGGCCTGTCGATCAACGGCTTCACCAATGCGCCGAACGCCGGTATCGTGTTCACCACGCTGAAGCCGTTCCACGAGCGAACCGACCCGTCCCAATCGGGCGAGGCGATTGCCGCGGAAATCAACAAGCGCATGGGCGCCGTGCAGGACGCGTTCGTGATGGTGTTCCCGCCGCCGCCAGTCAACGGCCTGGGCACCACCGGCGGCTTCAAGATGATGATCGAAGACCGCAACAACGCCGGCTACGACGAGCTGTATAAAACCATCCAGGCGATCCAGATGAAGGCCTGGCAGGACAAGCGCCTGGCCGGTGTGTTCTCCAGCTTCCAGATCAACGTGCCGCAGCTGTTCGCGGATGTCGACCGCGCCAAGGCCAAGCAACTGGGCGTGCCGCTGCAGACCATCTACCAGACCTTGCAGATCAACCTTGGTTCGCTGTACGTGAACGACTTCAACCAGTTCGGCCGCACCTACCAGGTGCGTGTGCAGGCTGACGCCCCGTTCCGTTCGCAGGCCGAGCAGATCGCCCAGCTGAAAGTACGCAACAGCAAAGGCGAGATGATCCCGCTGTCGTCCCTGATGCGCGTCAAGGACAGCTATGGCCCGGACCGCGTGGAGCGCTACAACGCCTACGTCTCGGCCGAGATCAACGGCGCCCCGGCGCCAGGCTTCTCCTCCGGCCAGGCCCAGGCCGCGCTGGAAGAAATCGTCAAGGCCAACCTGCCGAAGGGCATGGGCTACGAATGGACCGAGCTGACCTACCAGGAAATCCTGGCCGGTAACACCATGATCTACGTGTTCCCGCTGTGCGTGCTGCTGGTGTTCCTGGTGCTGGCTGCCCAGTACGAAAGCTGGACCCTGCCGCTGGCCGTGATCCTGATCGTGCCGATGTCCATCCTGTGCGCACTGGTGGGCGTGAAGCTGACCGGCGGCGACAACAATGTGTTCACGCAGATCGCGCTCTTTGTGCTGGTCGGGCTGGCGTCCAAGAACGCGATCCTGATCGTGGAGTTTGCGCGCGAGCTGGAAGACCATGGCCGCACCATCCTGGAAGCCGCGCTGGAAGCTTGCCGCCTGCGTCTGCGCCCGATCCTGATGACGTCCATCGCCTTCATCATGGGTGTGGTGCCGCTGGTGTTCTCGGTCGGCGCGGGTTCCGAAATGCGTCATGCAATGGGTGTGGCGGTGTTCGCCGGCATGCTGGGCGTGACCTTCTTCGGCCTGTTCCTGACGCCAGTGTTCTACGTCCTGCTGCGCACCCTGGCCAAGCGTCTTGAGAAGAAATCCCCGGTGGCCGACAACGCCCCGCAACTGGAAGGGACCCACTAATGAAAAACATGATTGCACGCGGCGTGGCGCCGCTGCTGGCGGCACTGCTGCTGAGCGCCTGCGCCGCCCCTGAATTCAAGCAGCCGCAGCTCGACACCCCGGTCGCCTTCAAGGAAGGCCAGGTGGTGACGGCCGCCGATGGCACGCGCTGGAAGCAAGCCCAGAACGCCGAGCGCCAGCCGCGCGGCGAATGGTGGCTGGCCTTCAACGACCCGGCCCTGAATGAGCTGGTCAACGAAGCTACCCGCAACAACGCCAACCTGGCCGTGGCGGCCGCCCGCGTCAAGCAGGCACGCGCCATCGCCGGCATCGCCGAAGCGGACCGCATCCCGCAGGTCGGCGTCGGCGTGGGCGCCCAGCGCGCGCGCGCCTCGGCACTGTCGATGGGCGTGCCGGCCGGCACCGATATCGCGCCGCAGACCACTTACAACGCGAACCTGACGGCGAGCTACGAGGTGGACCTGTTCGGCCGCGTATCGAGCAATGTGGCGGCAGCGCGCGGCGACGCCGCGCAGGTGGAAGCGAACTACCGCTCCGTCCTGCTGTCGCTGCAAGCCGACGTCGCCCAGACCTATTTCCGCCTGCGCGCCACGGACGCCGAACTGGCGACTGTGGAGCAGACGGTCCGTTTGCGCGAAGAGAGCGTCAAGGTCAACCAGCGTCGCTTCGACCTGGGCGACATTGGCGAGTTCGATCTCTCGCGCGCCAGGACCGAGCTGGCCACCACCCGCGCCGAGGCGATCGGCCTGCAGCGCCGCCGCGCCACCACCGAGCACGCGCTGGCCGTTTTGCTGGGCAAGCCGGCCGCCGCCTACACGGCCGGCAACAGCCCGCTGCTCGATTCGGCCCTGCTGCCGGCGATCCCTAGCGGCCTGCCGTCGGCACTGCTGGAGCGCCGCCCCGACATCGCCGCCGCACAGAAAGCGATGGAAGCGTCGAATGCCCGCATCGGCGTGGCCCGCTCCGCCATGTTCCCGGCGCTGAACATCACCGCCAACGGCGGCGGCGCCTCCGGCCACTTCAGCGACGTGTTCAAGTGGAGCAGCCGCTCCTGGGTACTGGGCGCCTTGCTGTCGATGCCGCTGATCGACGGCGGCCGCAATAGCGCCAACATCAGCCGCAGCGAAGCCGCGCTGGAAGAATCGGTGGCCGGCTACCGCCAGACGGTGCTGAGCGCCTTCGCCGAAGTGGAAGACAACCTGGCCGGCCTGCGCATCCTGGGCGGCCAGACCGCCCAGATCGACGACGCGCTGGTTTCGGCGCGCCGCTCGGCCGACCTGGCGCAGAAGCTGTACGACGCCGGCCGCTCCAGCTACCTGGACCTGCTGGACGCCCAGCGCAACCTGGCCGCGGTCGAACGCAGCGCCGTGCAGCTGCGCGGCGACCGCGCCGTGACCACGGTGGCGCTGATCCGCTCCCTGGGCGGCGACTGGAACTAACCGGCATTGGTTAGCCCTTAACGGCGTGCTGCGCTTGCAGCCGCCGTTTTTTTTCGCTATGCTTGCGACAAATGTCACATAAAGGCTAACATGGTCACATCGCAGTTATTGAGCAGCATCCCCGGCATCCGCCACGCCTTCGGCAGCGCCGCCGAACTGGTGCCGGCGGCACTGGCGCCGGTCTGGCCCCGCCGCCCGGCCAAGCGCCAGGTGCATGGCACCCGCGTTGCCGCCATCACCGACGCGCAGCAGGAGGTCGGCGATGCCGACGGCTTCCACACCCGGGCAGCCGGCATCCCGGTCAGCATCATCACCGCCGACTGCGTGCCGCTGCTGCTGGCGCGGCGCGACGGCAGCCAGGTGGGCGCGGTCCACGCCGGCTGGCGCGGCCTGCAGGACCGCATCATCCCGGCCGCCATCGCTGCCATGGGCCCAGCGGCATCCACCCTGGTGGCGGCGGTGGGGCCGACGATCTGCGTCGATTGCTATGAAGTGAGCGAAGAGTTGGCGGATGCATTTGCCGCCAGTTTCGGGCCGGCGGCGGTGCCGCGCTTCCGCCACCTGGACCTGCGCGCCATCGCCGGGCAGCAGCTGCGCGCGGCTGGCGTGCAGGAGATTGAACATGTCGGCGGCTGCACCTGCTGCAGGCGCGATGCGGCCGGCGAACCCTTTTACCGCAGCTACCGGCGTGGCGACCGTGGGTCGCAAATGCACTCCGGCCTGTATATCACCCCTGAAGGAGAAAAATGAAGGTTATCGCATCCCTTATCCTGGCCGCTTTCGCGACCGTCGCCAGCGCGCAGGAGCGCGACTGGAGCTCGCCGCAGCAGCCGTTCACCATCTACGGCAACACGCACTACGTCGGCACCGGCGGCATCAGCGCGGTGCTGGTCACCTCGCCCAAGGGCCATATCCTGGTCGATGGCACTACGGCCAAGGGCGCGGACGTGGTGGCGGCGAATATCCGCACGCTGGGCTTCAAGCTGAAAGATGTGAAATACATCCTCAGCACCCATTCGCATGAGGACCACGCAGGCGGCATTTCGGCCTTGCAGAAACTGACCGGCGCTACCGTGCTGGCCGGCGCAGCGAATGTGGAGACGCTGCGCACCGGCGTGTCGCCCAGGAGCGACCCGCAGTTCGGTTCCCTGTCCAACTTCGCCGGTTCGGCCAAGGTGCGCGCGGTGGCCGACGGTGAAGTGGTCAAGCTTGGCCCGCTGGCCGTGACGGCGCACAGCACGCCGGGCCATACCGAGGGCGGCACCACATGGACCTGGCAGTCGTGCGAGGCGGGCAAGTGCAGGAACGTGGTGTTTGCGGACAGCCTGACCGCTGTATCGGCCGACAGCTACCGCTTCACCGACCATCCGGAAGTGGTGGCGGCCCTGCGCGGCAGCTTCGAGGTGGTCGAGAAGCTGTCGTGCGACATCGCCATCGCGGCGCACCCCGAAGTGAACGATATGTGGGGCCGCCAGCAGCGTGCGGCGCAAGAGGGCAATGCGGCCTATGTCGATAACGGCGCCTGCCGCGCCATCGCCGCGGCAGGCCGTAAACGCCTGGAGACCCGCCTGGCCAGCGAACAACGCTGATCCAGTACGGGTGGAGGAGGGCGCCGGCAGCGCCCGCACTGCTTGCCGTTTTGGAGGCGGCACGGCGGCGGTGCGTTGCCGGCTGGGGAAACCTTACTTGGTGGCCTTCTTCAAGTCGTAGCCGGCGTGCTTGGCCGACGCTGCCGGCGCGGCGGCTGGCGTGGCGGGAGTCGCCGGGGTGGCAGGGCTAGCCTTGCCAGCCTTATCCGCCGGAGTCGCCGGGGTCGCCGGAGTCGCCGGGGCCGCAGGCGTGGCAGCCGATGCAGCGGAGGCGGCTGCGGAAGAAGCAGCGCTGGAGGCGCTGGAAGCTGCCGCTGCGGCAGCGGGTTTGGCGGCTGGCTTGGCGGCCGGCGCCGGGCTTTGTGCGAAGGCAGCGGTTGCGAGCAGGCCGGCGATCAGGGTGGCGATGGTCTTCTTCATGGTCAGGCTCCTTGGCGAAAATGGTATAAATCGTTTCGTGTGTCGTGCACTATTGCCGTGTCACTGAGCAAAAAACGGCGCCACGGCCGCGCTAGTTGACGGGTATTACAACTCCTTACATCTGCACAAACTGCTTACAAAGTGCGGCGTTTAACCGTCGGCACGCCGTGCGCCCCGTACAGTGGGGCCATGAAGGATGCACTCAAGACCTACAAGGCGAAACGGAATTTCAGCGTGACGCCGGAACCCGAGGAGGGCGGCCAGCCGGGCCAGGACCGGCTGGCCTTCGTCATCCAGAAGCACTGGGCGACGCGGCTGCACTACGACTTCCGCCTGGAGCTCGACGGCACCATGAAAAGCTGGGCCGTGCCCAAGGGACCGAGCTACGACACGCGCGACAAGCGCATGGCGGTGCACGTCGAAGACCATCCCATTTCGTACAACGAGTTCGAAGGCACGATCCCGGAAAAGCAGTACGGCGCCGGCAAGGTGATCATCTGGGACCGCGGCACCTGGGAGCCGCTGGAAGACCCGCACAAGGGCTACCGCGCGGGCAAACTGGTATTCCTGCTGCACGGCCACAAGATGCACGGCCGCTGGGCCCTGGTGCGCATGCGCGGCAAGGGGGAGGAGAAGGAACCCTGGCTGCTGATCAAGGAGAAGGACCAGTACGTGCGCCCATCGGACGAATTCAGCGTGGTCGATGAAATGCCCGACAGCGTGAAGCATCTTGGTCCCGCTGCCGCCACGCCAGGCGCCGCGGCGCGCGCCAGCGCGCAGCCCGTGCCCCTTCCCGCAGCGCTGGAGCCGGAACTGGCCACGCTGGTCGACGCTCCGCCGTCCTCGCCCGAGGACTGGCTGTTCGAAGTGAAATACGACGGCTACCGCCTGCTGGCCCGCATAGAGGGCGACAGCATCCGCCTGCAGACCCGCAACGGCAACGACTGGACCCACAAGCTCGAACCGCTGCGGAAAGCGCTGGCGCAAGCCGGCTTGCCCGACGGCTGGTACGACGGCGAGATCGTCGTCCACAACGCGCATGGCCGCCCGGACTTCGGCCTGCTGCAGCAGGCTTTCGATGGCCAGCGCACCAGGGATATTGTCTACTTCGTGTTCGACGCGCCTTATCTTGGCGGCGAAGACTTGCGCGCATTGCCGCTGGAGCAGCGCCGCGCGCGGCTGGAGGCCGCGCTGGCCGGCGTGGACGGCGAAACGATACGCCTGAGTTCCGTGCTGGCGGCGCCGCCCGAACATGTGCTGGCGGCGGCCTGCGAAATGGGACTGGAAGGCGTGATCGGCAAACGGCGCGACTCCACGTACACTGAACGCCGATCGCGCGACTGGATCAAGCTGAAATGCGCCCAGCGCCAGGAATTCGTGATCGGCGGCTATACTGACCCGCAAGGCAGCCGCACCGGCATCGGTTCGCTGCTGCTGGGCGTGTACGACCAGGACGGCGCCCTGCATTACGCCGGCAATGTCGGCACCGGCTTTAACGACAAGACCCTGCGCGAGCTGGCGGCCAAGTTGAAGCGGCTGGCCTCCGACAAGAACCCGTTCGCGCCCAGCAAAGCCATTGCCCGCAAGGCGCACTGGGTTAAGCCGCAGCTGGTGGCCGAAGTCAGTTTCGGCGAGTGGACGCACGGCGGCTCGGTAAGGCACGCCGTGTTCCAGGGCCTGCGCAAGGATAAGCAGGCAGGTGAAATCCGCCGTGAGGAACCGGCGCCAATGGAGGAAAGCGCCGTGCAAAGCAAATTGCCCGCCTCACTGAAGGTGACCAATCCGGACCGGCTGGTGGACCAGGCCAGCGGCCTGAAAAAGATCGACCTGGTGCGCTATTACGCGCTGGTGGCGGACCTGATGCTGGAGCACACGCGCGGCCGCCCGATTGCCCTGTTGCGCGCGCCGGATGGCGTGGCTGCGGAGCTGTTCTTCCAGAAGCATGCCGACACCAGCAAGCTGAAAGGACTAAAGGAGTTCCCGCGCGAACTCGATCCAGACCATCCACCGATGCTGGAAGTCGGGACGGCGGAGGCCCTGCTGTCGGCCGCGCAGTTCAATGTGATCGAATTCCATACGCAAAACGCCTTCGGCCGCACGTATGAAAAGCCGAACCGCATCCTGTTCGACCTGGACCCCGGCAGCGGGGTCGAATGGGCGCAGGTGCAGGAAGCGGCGCAGCTGGTGCATGGCTTCCTGGATGAACTGGGACTGCCCAGTTTCCTCAAGACCAGCGGCGGCAAGGGTCTGCACATAGTGGTGCCGATCAAGCCATACTACGACTGGGATACGGTGAAGGCCTTCAGCAAGCAAGTGGTGGAGCATATGGCCGCCACGCTGCCGGAGCGCTTCGCCTTCAAGAGCGGGCCGCGCAACCGCGTCGGCAAGATCTTCATCGACTACCTGCGCAACGGACGCGGGGCCACCACGGTCTCGGCCTGGTCGGCGCGCGCGCGGCCCGGGCTGGGGATCTCGGTGCCGGTCGGCTGGGACGAGCTGGCGGGCCTGCGCGGCGGCGACCACTGGACCGTGGCGACGGCGCATACGCGGCTGGACGTGGGCAACACACCGTGGGACGGCTACGCCAAAGCGGCGGTGGGCCTGGCGCCGGCAATGAAAGCCATCGGCCTTAGCCCGGCAACGGCTTGAGGGCCGCCTCAAGCGGCTTTGCGGCGCACCGTGCCGCTTTTCGCGCTTTTGCTGGCGGGCTTCTCGGCCTTTGCCGTGCTGGCGCGCTTGGCCGGTGCGGCTGCTTTGGACGTGGCACGCGGGGCTGCGCTACGCGCTTTGCTGGCGCCGCCGGTGCTGCGGCGGGCGCGTGGTGCGGGCGGCGAAACCTCCTCTTCGTCCTCCTCCGGCTCCTCCCTGGCGTCCGACGCGTTGCGGCCGCGCGAACCGAGGCTTTGCTTGAGCAGCGCCACCAGGTCGACCACATTGCTGGCCTTGGGTACCGGCGACTCGTCGCTCGGGGCGGTGATGGTGTGCGTCTGGCCGGCTTTCACCTTTTTCTCCACCAGCTTGAGCACATCCTCGCGGTAGGTGTCGTGGTACGCGGTGGGATTCCAATCCTCGCTCATATCCTCCACCAGCGACAGCGCCATCTTCAGCTCCTTGTCGCTGATGCCCGCATCGCCCGGCAGCTTCAGGTCTTCCGGGTTGCGGATCTCGCTGGCGTAGCGCAGCGTGTTCATGATGATGCCGTCGCCCACCGCGACCAGCGCGCACAGGTGCTGGCGCGTGCGGATCACCACCGTGGCGACGGCGATGCGCCCGGCCTTGAGCAGGGTCTGGCGCAGCAGGGCATACACCTTGTCGCCGCCGCGCCCGGGCGCCAGGTAGTAGGGCGTTTCATAAAACGTCAGCGGCACCGAATCGGCGTCGACAAAGGCCAGGATATCGATGGTTTGCGTCGCCTTGGGGTTGGCCAGGCGCAGGTCCTCGTCGCTCAGCACCACGTACTCGCCGTCCGAGTACTCATAGCCCTTGACGATGTTGTCCCAGCTGACTTCCTTGCCGGTGCCCTTGTTGTAGCGCTTGAAACCGATCGGCGAGAAGTCGCGCTTGTCCAGCATGGTCAAGTCCAGGTCATGCGATTCGACGGCCTTGTGCAGCTCCACCGGGATGTACACCAGGCCGAAGCTGATAGCCCCTTTCCATAACGCGCGCGCCATCTCAATCCCCGATACTGCCGGTTACCGGCAAAACGATACCGCTGATATAGCTTGAGCAGCAGGGCGCCGCCAGGAACACGAAGGCGGGCGAAATCTCTTCCGGCTGCGCGGGCCTATGCATATCGGCCTGCTTGCCGAACTCCTTGATCTTGTCCGGCACCTGGTCGGACGGGTTGAGCGGGGTCCACACCGGGCCCGGCGCCACCGCGTTGACGCGGATGCCGCGCTCCAGCAGGTTGGAGGCGAGCGACATGGTGAATGCATGGATCGCGCCCTTGGTGGTGGAATAGTCGAGCAGCTGCTTCGAGCCGCGCAGGCCGACCACCGAGCCGGTATTGATGATGGCGTTGCCACGCTTCAGGTGCGGCAGCACGGCCTTGGCCATATGGAAGTAGCCATAGATATTGGTCTTCATGGTCAGGTCGAAGCGCTCCTCCGACAGCTCCTCCAGCGCCCCGGCATGCTCCTGGAAGGCGGCATTGTTGACCAGGATATCGACGCGCCCGAACTCGCGCAGCACCTGCTCCACGGCCTGGCGGCAGAAGGCCGGGTCGCGCACATCGCCTGGCAGCAGCAGGCAGCGCTGGCCTTCGGCCTCCACGAACTTCCTGGTCTCGTCGGCGTCCTGCTGCTCCTCGGCCAGGTAGACCAGCGCCACGTCGGCCCCCTCGCGCGCGTACAGCACCGCCACGGCGCGCCCGATGCCGGAATCGCCGCCGGTAATGATCGCTGCCATGCCGGCAAGCTTGCCGCTTCCGCAATAGTCGGGCGCCAGGAACTGCGGTTTCATCTCCATCTCATGTTCGAGGCCCGGCTTGTCCAGGTGCTGCGCCGGCAGCGGCGGCGCCGGATAGTCATGATGGCCGGCCTGCACCGGCTGTTTCTCTTTGCCGCCGGCCGGCTGCTGCGCATCGCGCTGGTCCTGCTCCTGCTGGATCTCGCGCTGCGCGTTGCCGGCGCTGCTTTGCTGCTGCGAATCGAACGTGTTGGACGTGTTGGCCATGGCTGCCTCCTGTGCTCGGATGCCCAGTATTTGCCGCGCCACCGTTGCTAACCGTGCGCTCCCTCACATAAAAGGGATGTTGTCTGGATTGAACTTGTGGCACACTAGGCCGCATGGCTAATGCTGCTGGCCGCCGTCACCGTACCGGCCTATTCCTCCACCCCGATGCCGCCCGGCGCCAGGAGTTTGTGGCTGCCTGCGCCGAGTCATTCGACCGCCTGCTGACTGCGGACAGCATCGCCAGCGCGCGCCATGCACTGGCGCAGAACAAGATATCGCTGCTGGTGATTGACCTGAACGGCGCCGCCATGGCGTCCGGCACCGAGCTGGCGGCGCTGGTGCGCAGCCGCGCGGGGGCGCCGGTCCTGGTGCTGTGCCCTTACACGCGCTCGGCCACCATGGCCGAACTGATGGCGCAAGGCCCGCTGTCCTACCGCATTACCCCGCTCGCCATGCCGCAGCTGCGCGACGCCGTGGCCGGCCTGATGGCGCCCACGGCCGACACCCTCGCTTCGGCCCAGCAGCACCTGCTCGACCGCGAGGCCGAGTTGAACGACCTGCTGGCGATCCAGCGCAGCCTGCAGCGCGCCTTGTACGGTTCGGAGGAACTGGAACGCATGGGCGCGCGCGTCTGCAATGCGCTGTGCGGCTATCCCGGCATTTGCCATGCGGCGCTGTTGCGCGCTGGCGGCGACGGCACGCTGCAGCTGGTGGCGCAGGATGCGCGCATCGACCTCGATATGCACGATGTGCTGGCCGGGCGCCATGACTTGCTGGATGCGCCGGCCCTGCGCGGGGAGCTGGTGCTGATCGACGCGCCCGACAAGGCCGGCGATGCGGAACTGACCGCCATGCTGGAAGAGCAGGGCGTGCATATGCTGCTGGCCTTGCCCTTGCGCGGCGAGCCGGGCGGCCCCTTGCTGGGCGCCGTCAGCATGCTGTTCGACCGACCGCTGGTGCTGAGCCGCGAGCATTTCGCCTGTTTCGGCTCGGCCGCACAATTGATCAGCTTTGGCATGGTGATGAGCGAACTGCGCCAGCAGAACGACGCGCTCGGCCTGCAGCTGACCCAGGTCACGCCGTTTGATGGCCTGACCGGCGTCGCCAACCGGCGCCAGGGCGAGCAGGTGCTGGATGGCGAAATCCGCCGCGCGCGCCGCTACGGCCTGCCGCTGGCGGTGATGGCCTTCGATATCGACAGTTTCCGCACCATCAATGAGCTGTACGGCTACACCACCGGCGACCGCGCGCTGGCGCAGATCGCCAGCATGGTCCAGGCGCGCCTGCGCAATTCCGATACGCTGGCGCGCATGCGCGGCGAACAGTTCATGGTGGTGGCCACGCATACCGTGGCGATCGACGCCTTCAAGCTGGCGGAGGAATTGCGCCAGACTATTGCCGCCACCGAACTGGCGGGCGGCGACACGGTGACGGCCAGCTTCAGCGTGGCCCAGCTGGCGCCGGACGAGGGCGCGACCGAACTGGTGGCGCGGCTGGAGGCCGCGCTGCATCGCGCCAAACGGGCCGGGCGCAATTGCGTGGAACTGGCCATGGCGCGCTAAAAAGGATGGCGGCCATGCGCATGGTCCGCCATCAAAGCACGATCTATAGATGACGGTCGTCATCCACGTGTGATATATTACATCCATAATAAAAATAATCAAGGAGGAGATCATGCGTGTAAGCAGGGAGCAAGCGGCGCAGAACCGCGAACGCATTGTTGAAACAGCATCCCGCCTGTTCCGGGAGAAGGGCTACGACGGCATCGGCGTGGCCGACCTGATGAAAAGCGCCGGCCTGACGCACGGCGGCTTTTACGGCCACTTCGCCTCCAAGGAAGACTTGCTGGCCGAGGCCTTTGGTAAGGCCATGGAAGGCTCGGCCGAAACGTGGCGCAAGCTGCTGGCCAATGCTCCGGCCAATCCGCGCGCCGTGCTGGGGCAGATGTACCTGACCGCCAAACACCGCGACAATCCCGGCAAGGGCTGCGCCCTGGCGGCGCTTGGCCCCGACGTGGCGCGCGTCGGCCCCGAAGTGCGGCAAGCGATGAACGACAGCCTCCAGGCCCAGCTTGCGGCGCTGGCGCAGGCGCTGCCCGGCACGCCGGAGCAGCAGCGGCGCGACGCCATCGCCACCTATGCCACCCTGATCGGCGGCCTGGTGCTGGCGCGCTCGGTGGCCGACCGCAAACAGTCCGACGAGATCCTGGCGGCGGTGCTGGCCAGCCTGGAGCAGGGCAGCTGATGCTGGACTGGTTGCGACACTACCGGCGCGGCCTGCTGCCGGGCGATATCAGCGCGGGCGTCGTGGTGGCGATGATGATGATCCCGCAAGGCATGGCGTACGCGCTGGTGGCCGGCCTGCCGCCGGTGACCGGCATTTATGCCAGCATCCTGCCGCCCATGGTCTATGCGCTGTTCGGCACCAGCATGACGCAGTCGGTGGGGCCGATGGCCATCGTGTCGCTGATGACGGCGGCCATCGTGGGCCAGATGGCGCCGGCCGGTTCGGCGCTGTATGCGGTGCTGGCGGCGCAACTGGCGCTGGTGGCGGGCGCCATGCTTCTGCTGTGCGGCGTGCTGCGCCTGGGCTTCCTGGCCAACTTCTTTTCGCGTCCGGTAATGAGCGGCTTCACGGTCGGCTCGGCGCTGGTGATTGCCCACGGCCAGCTCAAGCCGCTGCTGGGCGCCGACCTGCCGCACTGGCATGGGCCGAGCGCCGCGCTGGGCCTGGGCGCCTTGCTGTTGCTGGTGCTTTCGCGCAGCCACCTGGCGCCGCTGCTGCGCGCCTGCGGCATGCGCCAGGGCGCGGCCGAGATGGCGCCGCGCCTGGCGCCGATGCTGGTGGTGCTGCTTGGCCTGCTGCTGGTGCAGGTGCTCGGCCTGGAGGCGCTCGGCGTGAAGACCACCGGCCAGGTGCCGAGCGGGCTGCCGCAACTGAACCTGGCCACCTCGCCGGGCCACTGGCAGCAGCTGCTGCAGCCGGGCATGCTGGTGGGCTTCGTGGTCTTCCTGATCAGCATGTCGGCGGCGCAGTCGCTGGCCCTCAAGCGCAATGAGAAGCTGGCCAGCAACCGTGAGCTGGTCGGCCTGGGCGCGGCCAATGTGGCCAGCATGCTGTCGGGCGCCTTCCCGGTGACGGGCAGCATGTCGCGTTCCGCCGTCAACTTCGCGGCCGGCGCGCAGACGCCGCTGGCCAGCATCCTGACCGCGGCCCTGCTGGCCCTGGCGCTGGTGGCGCCGACCGGCTGGCTGGCCCTGTTGCCGATGCCGGTGCTGGCCGCCACCATCATCGTCGCCGTGCTGGGCATGCTGGAACTGGACACCCTGCGCACCGCCTGGCGCTACGACCGCGGCGATGCGCTGGCCTGGTTCGTCACCGGCGCCGGCGTGGTGCTGCTGGGCGTGGAGGCCGGCGTGCTGGTGGGCGTGGCGCTGTCGATGGGGACCCTGATCTGGCGCGCCAGCCGGCCGCATATCGCGGTGCTGGGCCGCATCGCCGGCAGCGAGCATTTCCGCAATATCGAACGCTACCCGGCCGAGACCCGGCCCGAGCTGCTGGTGCTGCGCATCGACGCCAACCTGTTCTTCGGCAATGTGGAGGCGGTGCAGCAGCGCATCGAGGATGAATTGCGCACGCACCCGACGGCGCGCAACCTGGTGCTGGCCATGTCCTCGGTCAGCTCGATCGACACCACCGCGCTGTTTGCGCTGGGCGAGCTGAATGCCAGCCTGGCGCGGCGCAACATCGGCCTGCACCTGGCCGAGGTCAAGGGCCCGGTCATGGACCGCCTGCGCGATTCGGACCTGCCGCAACGCCTGAACGGCCAGATCTTCCTCAGCACCGCGATTGCCTGCGACACGCTGGCCAGCTGACAAAAAGTTGCAGGGAGCCACGTTTTGGGTATGATCATTCCAGGCACACTACGCGTGGAACATGGTCGGCACACTTTTCAGGCAGCTCTGGGCAAGCTTGCTACTGGCGGCATGGGCGGCGTCGGCGCTGGCGGCTGCGCCTGCGCCGGCGGCCGGCAAAGCGGGCCTGGGCCAGGCGCACGTCCTGTTGCTCAATTCATACGGGCCGGGGCGGCCCGGTTTTGACAGCATCACCGACGCCTTCATCCGCCGCCTGCGCGCCGGCGGCCTGCCGCTGGACCATATCCATGTCGAATACCTGCACCTGAACCAGCCCAACGCCGAGCGCGTGGCGGCGGCGCGGCGCGACCTGCTGCTGGCCCAGTATGGCAGCCAGCGCATCGACCTGCTGGTGGCCCTGCAGCAGCCGGCCCTCAACTTCACGCTGCGCGAGCTGGCGGCGCTGGCGCCGCAGGCGCCGCTGCTGGCCGACTCGGCCCCCTCCACCGTGCAGCTGGCGGGCAGCCCGCGCCCGATGTTCCAGTACGCGATCGTGCCCGACGTCGGCGCCACCATGCGCGAAGCGCTGCAGCTGCTGCCGCGCACGCGACGCGTGGTGCTGCCGGGTGGCGTGTCGGAAGCCGACCGCGCCTTCCAGCGCCAGGCCGAGGTGGAACTGGCGCCCTGGCTGCGCAAGGTGCAGGTCGAGTTCCTGCAGAATATGAGCTGGCCTGAGCAGTTGCGCTATGTCAATAACCTGACGCCGGACACCATCGTGCTGGTCGGCCTGTTCAACCGCGACCGCGATGGCTTCACCCTGCCCACCATCGACGCCCACCGCGACGTGATGCGCGAGGCGAACGTGCCGGTCTTCGTCCTGTTCGACCAGGCGGTGGGCGAGGGCGCGGTGGGCGGCGCCGTGCGCAACCTGCCGCAATCGGGCGATGAACTGGGCCGGCACGCGCTGGAGATCCTGCAGGGCCGGCCCGGCACGGCCGGCGCGCTGACGCGCATCGCGGCCGGGCCGGTGCAGTCGCTGTACGACTGGCGTGCGCTGGAGCGCTGGCGTATCGATCCGGCGCCGCTGCCCGGCGCCACCATCCTGCACCAGCCGCCCACCCTGTGGCAGGCTTACCGCACGCCGGTGCTGGCGGCCGGCGCCACCATCGTGCTGCTGGCGGCGGTGCTGGGCGTGATGCTGGTGCAGCGCCGCCGCCTGGCGCAGGCGGCATTGGCCAGCCGCGAAAGCAAGGAGCGTTTCCGCGCCCTGGTCGAATACGCGCCGGAGGCGATCCTGGTGCTGGACGTGGACAGCGGCTGTTTTGTCGATGCCAACGGCGAGGCGGAAACGCTGTTCGGCTTCCCGCGCGCGCAGCTGCTGGGCATGCACCCGAGCGCGCTGTACGCGCCCGGCCAGTTCGGCGACGCCGACCCGGCGCAGGTGGTGCGCGCCAGTTCCGAGCGGGCCTGGGCGGGCGAGGCGCTGTGCTTCGAGCGTACCGTGCGGCGCCCGGACGGCAGCACCTTCCCGGCCGAAGTCAAGCTGCGCCGCCTGCCGGCCAGCGGCAAGCGCTGGCTGCGCTGCAGCTACGAAGATATCAGCGGTCGCAAACAGGCCGAGGCCGAACTGCTGGCGCACCGCAACCGGCTGGAGGACCTGGTGCAGCAGCGCACCGCCGCGCTGTCGGAGGCGGTGGCGGAAGCGAAGGCGGCCAACCAGGCCAAGAGCGTGTTCCTGGCCAATATGAGCCATGAGCTGCGCACGCCGCTGAATGCGGTGATCGGCTTTGCCGGCATGCTGGCCGAATCGGCCAGCATGTTCGAGGGCGAGCGGCGCCACCTGGCCATCATCAAGCGCTCCGGCCAGCACCTGCTGGGCCTGATCAACGATATCCTCGAACTGTCGCGCATCGAAACCGGGCGCGCCCAGCTTGCCCTGGAGCCGCTGGCGCTGGAGCCGCTGCTGCAGGAAGTGGTGGAGATGGTGCGCCTGCGCGTTGAGCGCAAGGGCGTGACGCTGGCCCTGGCCTGCAGCCGCCTGCCGCCGCAAGTGCTGGCCGATGGCGCGCGCCTGCGCCAGGTGCTGCTCAACCTGTTGTCGAATGCCGCCAAGTTCGTGCAGCAGGGCGGCATTACCCTGCAGGTCGACGCGCAGCCGCTTGGCGCCCGCCGCTGGCGCCTGGCGGTTGCCGTGCGCGACACCGGCATCGGCATCGCGCCGGCCGACCAGGCCCGCATTTTCGAGCCGTTCGAGCAGACCGCGCACGGCAGCGCGCGCGGCGGCACCGGCCTGGGGCTGGGCATCAGCCGCGAGTTCGTGCGCCTGATGGGCGGCGAGCTGCGCCTGCGCTCGGCGCCCGGCGCGGGCGCCGAATTCAGTTTCGCCATCGAAGTGGACGAATGCGAAGCGGCCGCGCCGGCGCCGGCCATGGCCAGCGTGGCCGGCCTGCCGCCCGAGGAGCAGGGGCGGCGCATCCTGGTGGTGGACGACGATGGCGACAGCCGCGAACTGCTGCGCAGCATGCTGGCGCCGCTCGGCTTCCACCTCTTGGAGGCGGCCGACGGCCGTGCCGCCATGGCGCTGCTGGCCAGCGGCGCGGCGGAACTGGTGCTCATGGACTGGCATATGCCGGGCCAGGACGGGCTGGCCGTGACGCGCTGGCTGCGCGGCCAGCCGGCGCTGGCGCAGCCGCGCGTGCTGGTGCTGACCGCCTCCGCGTTTGAGGAGGAGAAGCAGGAGGCGCTGATGGCCGGCGCCGACGCTTTCCTGCGCAAGCCGGTGCAGGCCGAGCAGCTGTACGCCGCGCTGGCGCAGCTGATGAACCTGCACTTCCTGATGCGCAGCGAGGCGCCGCCGGCCGCAGCCGGCGCGCCAGCGGCGCCCGACGCGGCGGCGCTGGCCGGCCTGCCGGCCGCCTTGCTGCAGGAGCTGGCGGGCGCGGTGCGCGGCCTTGATATGCAGCAGGTGGCGCGCCTGCTGGACCAGGTTGACGCGCTCGATGCCGGCGTGGCGCGCAGCGTGCGCGCCATGCTCGAGCGCCAGCAATACCAGCCGCTGTGGCAGCTGCTGCACGCCGCGGCCAGCCGCAAAGGCGCCACGGCATGAGCGGCCTGGGCGAAATCCTGGTGGTGGAAGACACGCCGGCCTCGCTCAAGCTGCTGAGCGACCTGCTGGGCAACGCCGGCTACCTGGTGCGCCAGGCGCCGGACGGCGAGCTGGCCCTGTGGAGCGCCAGCGCGCGCCCGCCCGAGCTGGTGCTGCTCGATGTGAACATGCCCGGCATCGACGGCTTTGAGGTGTGCCGCCGCCTGAAGGCCGACCCGGCGCTGTGCGACATCCCCGTCATCTTCCTTTCGGCCCAGTACGAAATGGACGACAAGGTGCGCGGCTTCCAGAGCGGCGCGGTGGACTTCATCGCCAAGCCTTACCAGGCGGAGGAAGTGCTGGCGCGCGCCCAGGCCCATATCCGCCTGGCGCGCACGCAGAAAGCCTTGAAGGAGGCGCTGGAGCAGCTGCGCAGCGCGCGCGCCGAGGTGGCGCGCAATGAACGCATGGCCGCGCTGGGCGCACTGGTGGCCGGGGTGGCGCATGAACTGAATACGCCGATCGGCAACAGCGTGCTGATCGCCAGTACGCTGGAAGACCGGGCGCGCGCCTTCGGCGCCCAGATCGGCGCGGGCGTGCGGCGTTCGGACCTGGAGCACTTTGCGGCCGATACCGCCAAGGCGGCCGGGCTGCTGCTGCGCAGCCTGCACAAGTCGTCCAGCCTGGTGGAGAGCTTCAAGCAGGTGGCGGTGGACCAGTCCAGCGAACAGCGCACGCGCTTCCAGCTGGCCGACCTGGTGGCGCAGGCGCTGCAGCCGCTCAAGGCCGGCCTGGCCGCCGACGGCATCGCGCTGGAGACCGGAGTCCCGCCCGGCCTGGAAATGGACAGCTACCCGCGCCCGGTGGCGCACATCCTGCAGCAGCTGGTGCGCAATGCGCAGCTGCACGCCTTCGGCGCCATGGGCAGCGCGGGCGGCACCATCCGGGTGCAGGCATCTGCCATCGACGGCGGCCAGCTGCTGCTGGCGGTGCAGGACAACGGCTGCGGCATCGCGCCCGGCACGCTGGAACGCATCTTCGATCCCTTCTTCACCACGCGCATGGGCACCGGCACCGGCGGCCTGGGCCTGCATGTGGTGCACAACCTGCTGTGCCACGTGCTGGGCGGCCAGGTTTCGGTCGATTCCACGCCTGGCGCTACGAGTTTCCGCATAACGCTGCCATTGACTGCGCCGGCGCTTTGCCCTTAAGGTACACTCCCGGAACCGTTACCAACCTGAGCACCGGGAGCACCATGAAACAGTTAGTCGCAGCACTCGCCATCGCAGCAGCCTTCAGTTCTCCATCCTTTGCAGCAGCTAAACCCGGTAGCGCAGATGCCCGCTTTGCCGCCATCCACCAGGCTGAATGGAAATGGCGCCTGCAACAGCGGCTGGAGGATGACGAAGACGATGTGCGCGGCGTGGAGCACCAGCTGCCGCGCGTCGATGCGGCGACCCAGATGGAGCGCCAGCGGCGCTGGGAGCAGACGCTGCGCCAACTCGAAAGCATTAAGCCGGCCCAGCTTTCGCCGAAAGAACGCATCAACTACCAGGTGTACCGCGCGCAGATCGTATCGCTGCTGGACAACCAGCGCTTCCGCGAATACGAAAAGCCGCTCAACGCCGACTCGTCGTTCTGGTCCAACCTGGCCGGCGAGGCGCGCAAGTCGTTCCGCACGGCCGATGACTACCGCAACTACGTGGCGCAGCTGAACGATGTGCCGCGCTACTTCAATGAGGAAATCGCCAATATGCGCGCCGGCCTGGCGCGCGGCTTCACCCCGCCCAAGGTGACGCTGGAAGGACGCGACCAGTCGATCACCGCAGTGAGCGAGGCCAAGCCGGAAGACGTGGCGTTCTTCAAGCCCTTCAAGCAGATGCCGGCCACCATCCCGGCGGCGGAGCAGGACGCGCTGCGCGCGGCGGCGCTGGCGGCGATCCGCGACAAGGTGATCCCGGCCCACGCCGCGCTGCTCAAGTTCATGCGCGAGGAATACGTGCCGAAGGCGAAGGTGGAGCTGGCGGCGGAGAGCTACCCGGACGGCAAGGCCTATTACCAGTCCAAGATCCTGGAGTTCACCACCACCAGCCTGAGCGCCGAGCAGATCCACCAGATCGGCCTGCAGGAGATGGCCAAGATCCGCGCCGAGATGCACGAGGTGATGAAGCAGGTGAAGTTCCAGGGCGACCTGCCGGCCTTCCTGCAGTTCCTGCGTACTGACCCGCAGTTCTACGCCAAGACGCCGGAAGAACTGCTGATGCGCGCAGCCTGGATCTCCAAGAAATTCGACGGCAAGGTGGCCGACTACTTCGGCCGCCTGCCGCGCAGCCGCTTCGCCATCATCCCGGTGGCGCCGGAAATCGCGCCGTACTACACCTCCGGGCGCGGCGGCCCGGGCGGCTACTGGGTCAACACCTACAACCTGCCGGCGCGCCCGCTGTACTCGCTGCCGGCGCTGACCTTGCATGAATCGGCGCCGGGCCACGCCTTCCAGATGCCGATCGCGCTCGAACAGAAAGGCCGTCCGCCGTTCCGCAACGCGTATATCTCGGCCTATGGCGAAGGCTGGGCCCTGTATGCGGAACGCCTTGGCAGCGAGATGGGCATCTACGAGACGCCGTACGAAGTCTTCGGCATGCTGAGCTACCAGGCCTGGCGCGCCTCGCGCCTGGTGGTCGACACCGGCATCCACGCCAAGGGCTGGACGCGCGAACAGGCGCAGCGCTACCTGATGGACAACACCGCGCTCTCGTCGCACGAGGTGATGACGGAGGTGGACCGCTATATCTCCTGGCCGGGCCAGGCGCTGTCCTACTACCTGGGCGAGATGGCGATTTTCGAAGCGCGCGGCAAGGCCGAGAAGGCGCTGGGCAGCAAGTTCGACATCCGCGCCTTCCATGACACGGTGCTGGAACTGGGCTCGGTGCCGCTGCCGGTGCTGCACGCGCGCATCGATGAATTCATCGCCAGCGGCGGCAAAGGGCCCTATCCGAAAGAGTAAGCTGCACTGCGCTGGTGCAATGCCTTATGCTGGTGCAGAAAAAGTGAGAGAATCACTTGAAAACACTGGCATGAGTCTTGCAGATAGAGTCATATGACTGATCGCACCACGCTTACCGTAACCAACCAGGGGAACCGGCCTATCCAGGTCGGCTCCCATTTCCATTTCTTTGAAGTCGATTCGGCGCTGCAGTTCGAGCGCTGGAAGGCGTATGGCATGCGGCTCGATATCGCGCCGGGGACGGCGCTGCGCTTCGAGCCGGGCAAGGCGCACACCATCACCCTGGTGCGCCTGGAGGGCGATGCCGAAGTGGCCGGCTTCAGCGCTGGCGCAAGACGATAGGCGCCATCAACTCCGGATGCTTGCCGAGGTGGCCGGCGAAACCGGCACGGATGGCGGCCATGTCCTGCTCCTCATCGCCGGTCAGCCAGATGTGCTCGGTCAGTCCCAGGGTCTTGTTCGGGTAGTCGATGTACACCAGCACCAGCGGCACCTTGGCCGCCAGGGCCAACTGGTAGAAGCCGCTCTTCCAACAGGGCTTGTAGCCGCGCGTGCCTTCCGGCGTGATGCCGACCCAGTACCAGTCTTCCTTCAGCATGGCGTCGGCCTGGGCCTGGATCAGGCCCTGCGGCGCGCTGCGGTCGACCGGCGAGCCGCCCAGGTAATAGAACCAGCGTCCCAGCAGCGGGATCTTGAACAGGGTGTGCTTGGCCAGCCAGCGGAACGGCAGGTCGAGCGCCCATTTGCCGAACACGCCGATCAGGAAATCCCAGTTCGAGGTATGCGGATAGACCACGGCAATGCCGCGCGGGCCCGGCAGCGGCCGGAACTTCATTTGCCAGCCGAAGGCGTGCAGGACGCGCAAAGCGAGGCGCTGCTTGAGTGTTGGCAGTTTGTTCGCCTCTAGCCTATATTGATCCATGCTTTCCCCGTTGTTTTATATGCACCTTTAATACTTAGTTATTTCCGGTAACTGAAGTTGGTGCTGAAAAATTGTGCGGCAGTATTCTATCCCGCCCGTCCACACGGTCGCAAGGTGAAATTATGTCAAGAGAGGTCTTGTGCATCACGGGCCCGCCCCAGGTGCTGGAGGGCGCTTTGCAGGCTGCGCTGGGCGGTTTTGACGTGTGCCAGGCGGCCGGCCTGGACGCCGCCGCCGGCGCGCTGGAGGGCCAGCACTTCCCGGTCGGGGTGCTGGTGCTGGACGATTGGGACGGCCCCCTGGGCGCGCTCGACCACTTTCTGCGGCGCCACAGCCGCCCGCGCTGGATCGCGCTGTTCCGCCCGCAAGCCCTGCAGGACGCGCCGTTGCGCCAGCTGGTGCACGACCACTGCGTCGACTTCCACACCTGGCCGCTGGACCCGGCGCGCCTTAGCCATACCATCGGCCACGCGCTCGGCCTGGCCGCCCTGGGCCCGCATGCGCAGGACGCCGAAGCCTGCGCCATGCGCCTGACCGGCAGCAGCCCGGCCATTACCTTGCTGCGCCAGCAGATCCTGAAAGTGGCGGGGGCCGACGCGCCGGTGCTGATCTGGGGCGAGAGCGGTACCGGCAAGGAACTTGTGGCGCGTGCGATACATGAACACTCGGGGCGGGCCGACGGCCCCTTCGTGCCGATCAACTGCGGCGCCATCCCGGCCTCGCTGGTGCAGTCGGAACTGTTCGGCT
The DNA here is from genome assembly GCF_041914865.1 of Pseudoduganella sp. Lineage (NCBI taxonomy): Bacteria > Pseudomonadati > Pseudomonadota > Betaproteobacteria > Burkholderiales > Oxalobacteraceae > Pseudoduganella > Pseudoduganella sp. The sequence goes on from NZ_JAYSCO010000043.1 coordinate 41,571, forward strand.
ACGAGAAGGGCGCCTTCACCGGCGCCGGCTCCGGCAAGACCGGGCTGGTGGAATCGGCCAGCGGCGGTTCGATCTTCCTCGACGAGATCGGCGACCTGCCGCTGGAACTGCAGGCCAACCTGCTGCGCTTCCTGCAGGAGAGAACGATCTACCGCGTGGGCGGCACGCGCAGCGTGCCGGTCGATGCGCGCGTGATTGCCGCCTCGCACGTCAAGCTGGCCGAAGCGGTGGAGCGCGGCCATTTCCGCGAAGACCTGTTTTACCGCCTGAATGTGCTGACCCTGCAGGTGCCGGCCTTGCGCGAACGGCGCGAAGACGTGGTGGCGCTGGCCGAGGAAGTGTTCCACAGCTACGCCACCGAGCGCGCGCGCGGCCTGCGCGGCTTCAGCAGCAGCGCCCTGTGCGCCTTGCGCAGCCACGACTGGCCGGGCAATGTGCGCGAACTGCTGAACCGTGTACGGCGCGCGGCCGTCATGGCCGACGGTGCTCTGATCCAGCCGCATGACCTGGAACTGGAGGCGCCGGGGCGCGCCAGCCCGGCCCCCAGCGAGGCGCTGGAGAGCGCACGCGAGCGTGCCGAGCGGCTGGCCTTGCAAAGCCAGCTTGACGCTGGACACAGCATTACGGCAGTCGCGCGCGGGCTTGGCATTTCGCGCATGACGCTGTACCGCCTGATGGCGAAGCACGGCATCTCGCGGCCGGCGCGGCGCCAGGAAGACTGAGCCGGCATTACGGTCGTGTCACACGCGTGTGACACTGGCCCATCCCCCCGTTTCCCTCTCGCGCCAGGCCGCCGGCAGCGCCGGCGCGCCGTTGCTGTGTCACAGCGGCGTGACACTTTGCCGGCCCGGGCCCGCGATTCCTGCTGCAGCGCCGCATGAAAGTCGAATGATATCAAGAGCTTAGCTGAGGTGGCATCAAGCTTGCGATATGGGTTCAAGCCCCAGCCATGCGGGCAACCGAGGAACACCACAAACAGTGAGGATGAGATGAAGAAAACTTTGCTTGCAACAGCCATTGCGCTGGCAATGGGATCGGCCTTTGCGCAGGAGACACCGCTGCCCACCACCGCCACCACCCAGACCGGGCCGGGGGCGCAGGCCAGCGACAATTCGAACGCGAACCAGGAAAGCAATGCCAACCGCAACAACGACAATAGCCAGGCCAATGCCAACAACAACAGCACCGGCGCGGCCAGTGCCGCCGCCGTCGGCGCGGCGGCCGCCAACAATGGCGCCACGGCTTCCTCCTCCATGACCAATGCCTTCAACACGTCGACCGCCACGGCCACCAGCGCCCTGACCGGTACCGTGACCAACAACGTCATCAACAATATCGGCAATGTGGCCAGCAACGGCGGCAATGCCAACGGCGGCGCCGGGGCAGCCGGCACGGCCGGCAGTGCCACCGGCGGCAATGCCGGCGGCAGCGGCGGGGCGGGCGGTGCGGCGAACGGCGGCACCGGCGCCGGCGGCGGCGCGGGCGGCATTGCCAACAATGGCAGCGCCACCGGTGGCGCCGGCAGCGGCGGCGCCGGCACGGGCGGCATGGCAACGGCTGGCGCCGGCAGCGGTGGCGCCAGCGGGGCCGGCGGGCTGGCGTCGGGCGCGACCTCGGGCCGCGGCGGCGATGGCGCGCGCGGCGGTGAAGGCGGCGCGGGCGGCGCCGGCGGCGCCGTGACGGCAGGGGCAGGTGGAGGCGGCGGGGCAGGTGGAGCTGCTGCGGGCGGTGCCGGCGGCCTGGTCGGCACCGCAGGTAGCGGCGCCGGCGGCGCCAGCGGCAATGCCAATGGCGCCAATGGCGGCGCGGGCGGTGCGACCGGCAATGCCGGCGGCGGCACCGGTGGCGCCGGCGGGGCGGGTGCAGCCGGCGGCAATGGCGCGGCCGGCGGCGCGGGCGGCCTGGGCGGGGCATCGGGCAATGTCGCCTCCGGCGCCTCGAGCGCGACCCAGAGCGCGGCGGGCGGCAGTTCGTCCAGCGGCGCGGCCAGCTCCAGCAATGTCGCCAGCAACGGCATGCCACCGCCGGATACCACCAGCACGGCCGGCATGGGTGACCAGAACAGCAGCGCCGGCAGCGGCGCCGCGACGGCGGGCACCGCCGACAATAGCGGCAATGGCTCCGGTTCCGGCGCCGCCACCGGCGGTACCGGTGGCGCGGGCGGCGCCGGTGCGGCCGGCGGCGCGGGCGCGGCGGGCGGGTCCGGCGCTGCGGGCGGGGCTGGCACGGCTGGCAGCAATACCGCCGGTAACGGCGCGGCAGGCGGCGCCAATACGTCGGGCGCGGGCGGTGGCAGTGGCGCGGTGGCAGCCAACGGTGGCGCCGGCGCGGCCGGCACCGGCGGTGCGGGCGGCGCTGGGGCGGCGGGCGGTAGCGGCAGCAGCG
>NZ_JAYSCO010000044.1:0-29299 GCF_041914865.1 Pseudoduganella sp.
GCCAGAACAAGATGACCGGCGCCGCCGAGCAGTACCAGTACATCCTGCGCGACGAATCGATGCACTGCAACTTCGGCATCGACCTGATCAATACCATCAAGCTGGAAAACCCGCACCTGTGGACTCCGGCCTTCAAGGAAGAGATCAAAGGCCTGTTCCTGCAAGCCGTGGAACTGGAATACCGCTACGCCGAAGACACCATGCCACGTGGCGTGCTGGGCCTGAACGCAGCCATGTTCAAGGGCTACCTGCGCTTCATCGCCAACCGCCGCGCCACCCAGATCGGCCTGGAAACGCTGTTCGACCAGGACGAGAATCCATTCCCATGGATGTCGGAAATGATCGACCTGAAGAAAGAGCGTAACTTCTTCGAAACCCGCGTCACCGAGTACCAGACTGGCGGCGCGCTGAGCTGGGATTAATTCCCCGCCTTGCAAACAGAAGCCCGGCACTGCCGGGCTTTTTTGTTTCCATAAATGTAAAACATTTCAATCGTGCATCACTAAATTGTTAAATAAAATATAATTCCGCCTCCGAATTTTCTGTTCTTCAGGAGTGCCCGCATGCCGCTGACCGAAGCCAATCGCCCGATCCGCCTGCGCCTGTTCCGGGGCGAAGGAAGCGCTGACGACAAATTGCTGGTCAAGTATGTCAGCGGCGTGGAAACCATGTGCGGCGGCATCGAATACAGCCTGCTGTGCGTGTCGACCGAAGCCGGCCTGCCGCTCAAGCAGTTCATCGCCAACCCTGTGGAGCTGCAATTCGTTACCGATACCGGCGGCCTGCGCTCGGTGTGCGGCATCGTCGCCTCGGCAATCGAAGGGCAGGGCGACGGCGGCCTGGCGACCTACCAGCTGATCGTGCGCGATGCGCTGTCGCTGCTCGATAAAACCTGCAATACGCGCGTCTTTCGCAACGCCAGCGAAACCGATATCACCAACACCATTTTGCGCGAATGGCGCGAAGCCAATCCGGCCGTGGCACGCGCATTCGAGTTCGACCTGGGGCAGTTGAAGACCTACCCGGCGCGCGAATTCACCATGCAGTACAACGAATCGAGTGCCGCCTTCCTGCGGCGCCTGTGGAAGCGCCGCGGCATTGCCTGGTTCATCCGCCCCGGCGCCTCCAGCGCACATGGCAGCGACGATGTGCCGGCCCACACACTGGTGCTGTTCGACGATGCGATGTCGCTGGCGGAAAACGCGGCCGGCACCATTCGCTTCCACCGCGACGATGGCACCGAGCAGCGCGATACCATCACGGCATGGCACAGTGTGCGGCAGCTGGTGCCGGGCAGCGTCAACCGCCGCAGCTGGGACTACGCGCAGGCCTGGTCCATGGGTGGGCAGAGCGTGAGCGAGGCTGACCAGGGCAAGTTCGGCAACCAGTTCGCCCGTGGCCTGGATGATTACCTGGTCGACGTGCCGCACGCCGGCGACGACGACGCCGACTACCGCAGCCTGGCCACCCTGCGCATGCAGCGCCATGAATACGAATCCAAATTTTTCCAGGGCGAGGGCAGCGACCGCCATATGTGCGTCGGCCAGTGGAATAGCGTGAGCGGGCATCCGGAGCTCGAGTCCCATCCGGAAGAGGAGCGCCAGTTCGTCATTACCGAATTGCGCGTGGAGGCGGAAAACAACCTGCCCAAGGCCTTCGATGACCGCGTTCTGCGGCTGTTCGCGCTCAACCACTGGCGCCACGACAGCCAAGGCCTGGCCCACGCCAGCGCCGAACGCGGCGTGCGCTATACCAACCGCTTCACCTGCGTGCGGCGCGGCATTCCTATCGTGCCGCGCTATGACCCGCGCCTCGACCTGCCGCGCACCGAGGCGCAAAGCGTCACCGTGGTCGGTCCCGTCAACGAGGAAGTCCATTGCGATGCGCTGGGCCGGGTCAAGATCCGCTTCCCCGGCTGCCGCGAGGAAGACCACGCCCACGCCAACGGCGCTGGCGCCTCCGACAGCGAGCGCGATTCGGCCTGGGTGCGGGTGGCCAGCGGCTGGGCCAGTGCGCAGTATGGCGCGATCTCCCTGCCGCGCGCCGGCGATGAGGTGATCTGCGTCTTCCTGGGCGGCGACCCCGACAAACCCCTGATCATCGGGCGGGTGCATGGCGGCAAGACGACTCCGCCCTCGTTCAGCCACCGCAGCCGCCTGCCTGGCGACCGTTACCTGTCCGGCATCAAGAGCAAAGAGGTCAAAGCACAGCGCTTCAACCAGCTGCGCATGGACGATACGCCGGGCCAGATCAGCGCCCAGCTGGCCAGCGAGCATGGCCACAGCCAGTTGAACCTCGGCTACCTGACCCACCCGCGGTGCGATGGCGAAGCGGAGCCGCGCGGCGAGGGCTTCGAGCTGGCCACCAACGACAGCGGCGCGATTCGTACCGCCAAGTCGCTCTTGATTTCGGCCTGGAAGCGGCTCGACGCCTGTGGCGACCAGCTAAGCAGCGACGAACACCTGGCCTTGATGCAGGATTGCCTGGACCTGTTCAAATCCCTCGGCCAGTACGCCGCCCAGCACCAGGGCCTGGCGCTGGACGCGGACCCGCAGGCCGAATTGAAGGACGACGTGGGCGCGGCCGCTGGCGGCAGCAATACCGACCGCCAGGGCGCCGGCGGCAAGCCCACGCTGAGCATGACGGCGCCGGCCGGCATTGCGCTGAGCACGCCCAAAACGCTGGTCAGCTACGCCGGCGTGAATGTCGACACAGTGGCCCAGCAGCACATGCAGTTCACCAGCGGCCAGCGCTTCAACCTCAACGCGGGCAAGGGCATCTCCCTGTTTTCGCACATGGACGGCATTACCCAGGTGGCGCACAAGGGCAAGTTCCTGCTGCAAAGCCAGCTCGATGATATGCAGATCAACTCCGCCAAGGACATCAAGGTCACCGCCGCCAAGCGCCTGATCATTATGGCCGAAGACGAGGTGACCCTGATGGTCAGCGGCGGCGCCTACCTCACGCTGAAAGGCGGCAACGCCGAAATCGGCGGCCCGGGCCCGCTTACGGTGAAGACCGATGGCCACCACTGGAACGGTCCGGCCAGCGCAACGACCGAGCTGCCGAAATTCGAATCGGGCGACTTCGGCCGCGTGCCGCGCCTGCTGCGCGCCACCGACGGCAAACCGGTGGAAGGCATGCAGCTGCACGTCGAGCGCGCCGGCGACAGCCCGATGTCAGGACAGAGCGACGGCGCCGGCACGGGCGAAAAAATCGTCGCCGACCGCCTGCAGCAGATCAAGGCCATTTTCTATCGTCCGCGCAAGTAAAGCGCCCCTGTCATAGCCTGGAAACCGTATCAATGACGAAGCCCCTATCTTTCGACAGCCCATTCGAAGACCCATGCAACCTGATCGTCGGCGCCAAGAGCGGCGTCTGCCTGGTCGACCCCAAACACCTCGATGTCATCGCACAGATGCCGCTGCCGGGCATCGTCATCTTCGTCCACGGAGTGAACTCCGATGGCGAGTGGTATAAGCAAACGGAGGAAGGCATCTGCAATGGCCTGAACGACCGCCTGAAGCGCAACAAGGGACAGATTGTGCACGCCACGCCGGAGGGCGGGCAGTTGAAGGCGGCTAGCTACATTGACGAACTGACGCCGGATGGATTCATTAATCCTGAAATGAATGCGGATACATTTGTCGACAGTTCCGGCAGCTTCTCGCCAGTGATTCACTTCCGCTGGGGGTATAAGGCAAGCAGCAAGGAACTGCAGCTTTACGGCGATAAGATTTATCTGAATGAGCAGAATTATTGGGGAGGCGGTCCCTTTGCCAATGGCTGTACTTCGCTTCCCGACTTGTGGGGGGATGGCATCGACGACACTTTGTTCCTATGGTTGCATATTCAGCATATGAATCCAACCAATGACCGCGTTGTGTATTCCTGCCCACCGCGTTCTTACTATGTTCTTGCCGCTTTGCGCTTGGCAAAGTTGGTCGAATCAATCCGTAAGAAACAAGCCGATACACCAATTACCATCGTCTGCCACAGCCAGGGCAACATGATCGGCATGGCTGCAGCATTCCTCGGTGATCGCCTCGACCCCGTGACCGACGCCACCGGCAAGACCGGAAACTGTGTAGCCGACACCTATGTACTGTGCAATCCACCGTACAGCCTGCTGCAGAAGAATGGCACCCAGTCATGGGCAGAGCGTGGTATGGAGGACGCTGAGGGACGCAATGGGCGAACCACTGGAGAAGCTCGGTACAAGACGCTTGCCGCATTTTTCGACATTATCCGTAAGCAATCGGCTTTTGCCCAACCAGCCGCCGCTATTGATGAACTGATGAAAAACGAAGCCCACGGCTTTGATGCACGCAGCGACCGCAACAAGTATGGATATGGGGATAAGCTCTCTACGCTCGGGCGGGTGACCCTGTATTTCAATCCGCATGATCAAGTTATTTCGTCTTCCACTATCCAAGGCATTGGCTGGCGCGGCTTAAGCCAGCAAGAAATCAACGCCACAAATGGGCATGGCGTTTTTAGCCAGCGTGTTTTCGCTCAAGGCTTTAAGGTTGGCGAACAGGGGTATTACGATTTTGCTCAGGCAATGAAGGACCGCGGCGTCACCGAGTTCTGGCACCCTCCATCGCCAATTGCAAAGTACTCACTCTCCAAGGGCCTGGATGCAAATTCAACCTTTCTTGGAAAGGTGATGACAATCGTGAGCGCGCCGGTGATGATTGTGGCGACGAAAGCGGCGCGTACTCGTATTAACGGCGATCCACCTAAGGACTGGAAAACCCCACTTACAGCGCCCAATTTACCTGAGCCATTTTTGCCTGTGGCGATGCGTTTCGGGCGTGCATGCGACGATTTTGACCAAGAATACGATGCGCCTGGCGACTCACGAGATAAAAATCGTGAACGTGACGAAGCTGATCCCTATTCCGGTGACAGGACTATTTCTCGCGGTGGATCCGAGGGAGCAGCGCGCAAACGCAATGATGCTGCAGAAGGTGACGCAGCGTCTGAGGCCAGCTTGCGTTATGAACACCATGCCATGCTGCGAATGGAGGCGAAACGTGCTGGAATGTACGCAAAGGGGGAGCAAGTGGCTGAGGAGGACAAACCGACGACTGCAAGTGCAGAATACAATGCCTGGCGAACGAAGAAAATTAAGGAAAACCTCGCAAAGAGCATCGACTCGCATGCAACGGACCATTCGACCATCATGACAAATGGAATGCATGCGCAAAAGGCGCTGGCTTATGACTTAGCAGTTGGTGCGTGCTTCGTTAAGAGCGATGACTTTGTCGATTTGAGAAAGGCTGCGGATTGGAGATTCGTAGAAGGGCTTGGCAAGCATGATCCAAATAAGATTTTCGAAGAGTACTTCAAATCGGGAATATTCAGAGAACAGTCAGTAGACAGGTGGGCAAACGAGACACCAGAAGGAAAGATGCCAGATAAGATCGTTAATCAAAGGGGATTTTTCGCGAAAGCTCCGAAGGGTGTGCAATGAATTTCCTAATTGAGACGCGGACGCGCCGCGCTGCCTTTACCTTCTTTGCCTTCGTTTTCGCAGTCTTCGTTGCTTTTGTGATTACCAAGGTTTCTAATCAATCGTCACCGAATTTGCTAACGGATCGTGAAATTATGAATCGATTTTTGCTACTACCGTCCATGTTCGCGGCTGTTGTGTTGACTCTGCTTAGCTTTGCTGCCCCTGCATCTGCACAAACTACGGCTGTCGCTGCAGCACCTGCACTTAATGAATCTGCCAGGCCGTTTCAGGCTCAAGTCGTTGGTCTGCAGTGGCTCAACCCGCTGCAGCGGCGAGATTATCCAACGGAGTGGCAACTACTCTGGACTCTTGGATTGGCTAAGCCCAACAAAGACGACGACATGGTCAAATTGAAACCTATGAAGTACTCCAAGCTTCAGTCAATAGGAATTGTTGCTAGCGGCAATAATGGCAGGGAGAGTTTTGATGGCTATCACGAAAAGTATGTAGGTGCCCTGGTCGCACGTTTTCACGATGTCTATTTTTCAAGCTCCACTTATTTCTACAATGCGCATTCATTGAAAGACAAGAAAACGTGGAGAGAACTGGCTGGCATTCACATTGAATATGCGTTGCCGGAAGGACGTTTGGATCCGACGGAGGCGGCACGCTTTACGCAAAATGAGATTCGTAAGACATTTTTAATTGGCAATCCTAATTTTCCTGAAGCATGGAGTCGTTCCACATTGCCTGACGTACGCGTGACAATGGGTGGCGCCAACGCCGGCTTCACTTCACTGGCGGCAGGGTTGGACTACCTGCAAGCGCACCCCAACGAAACTGTCTGGGTGATGAACTGGGATGCGCCAAGCTTCCCGCCGAAAGACGCGCAAATCAATGAGAACATGGTGCTGCTGGTGCTCGCAGGGCCGAACTACAACACCGAGCGCGCGCCGTTGGCCTGGATTGGCTATCCAGCGACTAAGAAAGTTGCTGACTTCGAAGCCCAGAAAGGGCTGCCGCCGCGCCAGATCCAGGCATGGAAGGCTGCCGTGGAAAGTGCCGCTCAAAACGCGGGTAAGCAGGACAGCGATATTGGCTACGTCATCCACGATGCCAACAACACGCATTCTGCGTCGTCCGAGCGCATCGGTGCCCTGGCACAAACGCTGACAACCGAACTGGTGGACTTCGACTTCAAAAAGCAGACCTTTAATACGCCAGCTTTGCTGGGTGAAATGGGTGCCGGTACCGCGCTGACGAACGTTGCACTTGGCATCGCCTATGCCAATCACTTGGGCAAGAACGTCCTGGTGGCGGGCACTACCGACGCCGAACAGCCAACGGCAGTAGTGGTAAGCCCACCCGCCAAGGTGCGGCCGATCGATCCGAACGCGCCATGGTTCCGTGCCCGGGGCGGTGGCAGCGCATTCCTGCCTTGGTGGGGGCTGCGCCATGATGCGGGGCCCCAGCCACAAGGCTATTCCGATTGAGGTGAACAGAATGCGCACGGAAGCCATATGCGAGGCGTAATTCGCCTGAACGACCCGACTAGCCACGGTGGCATGGTCATCAGCGCATCACCAAACACCAAAGTCCATGGCATTGCTGTCGCCCGTAAGGGAGACAGCTGCACCTGCCCGGTGCCTGGTCATGGCGTTTGCGTGATTGTCGAGGGCGACCCAAAAGTCCTGATCGACGGCGTGCCAGTTGCTTTTGATGGCCACAAGACCAGCTGTGGTGCGAGCCTTATCACCACAGCCCCTAAAAGTACGCGTGGATAGGTTGAGCCTTTGACCGTAGTGCTTCGTTACGTTATCTGATGTTGAACGATGATTCGCTTCTTTATCTATCGTGTTCTCTATGCGGCGGGTGCCATGGCCCTATTTAGTTTGAGCGGCTGCATGTCGGCCCGGCCAGAGGCCGCTGCTGCGGTGACCGTGCCGCACGAGGCTAAACCCTTTCAAGCGCAGATCGTCGGGTTGCAGTGGCTGAACCCACTGCAGCGGCGGGACTACCCGACCGAGTGGCAACTACTCTGGACCCTTGGATTGGCTCAGCCCAATAGAGACGATGACATGCTCAAGTTGGAGCCTCAGACGTTCACAACGCTTCAGGCGATCAGCAGTATCGCTAACGGGAATAACGGTAGGGAGCGTTTTGACGGATATCACGAAAAGTATGTAAGCGCGCTAATCGCACGTTTTCACGATATTTATTTTTCCAGCTCCACATACTTCTACAACGCCCACTCCTTGAAGGACAAAAAGACGTGGCGAGAACTGGCAGGGATACATGTCGAGTATGCACTTCCAGAGGGGCGGTTGGATCCGATTGAAGCAGCGAAATACGCGCAGGACACTATTCGAAAGACGTTCATCATCGGTAACCCTAACTTCCCGAAGGCGTGGAGCCGGAGTACGCCACCTGACGTACGCGTGACAATGGGTGGCGCCAACGCCGGCTTCACTTCACTGGCGGCAGGGTTGGACTACCTGCAAGCGCACCCCAACGAAACTGTCTGGGTGATGAACTGGGATGCGCCAAGCTTCCCGCCGAAAGACGCGCAAATCAATGAGAACATGGTGCTGCTGGTGCTCGCAGGGCCGAACTACAACACCGAGCGCGCGCCGTTGGCCTGGATTGGCTATCCAGCGACTAAGAAAGTTGCTGACTTCGAAGCCCAGAAAGGGCTGCCGCCGCGCCAGATCCAGGCATGGAAGGCTGCCGTGGAAAGTGCCGCTCAAAACGCGGGTAAGCAGGACAGCGATATTGGCTACGTCATCCACGATGCCAACAACACGCATTCTGCGTCGTCCGAGCGCATCGGTGCCCTGGCACAAACGCTGACAACCGAACTGGTGGACTTCGACTTCAAAAAGCAGACCTTTAATACGCCAGCTTTGCTGGGTGAAATGGGTGCCGGTACCGCGCTGACGAACGTTGCACTTGGCATCGCCTATGCCAATCACTTGGGCAAGAACGTCCTGGTGGCGGGCACTACCGACGCCGAACAGCCAACGGCAGTAGTGGTAAGCCCACCCGCCAAGGTGCGGCCGATCGATCCGAACGCGCCATGGTTCCGTGCCCGGGGCGGTGGCAGCGCATTCCTGCCTTGGTGGGGGCTGCGCCATGATGCGGGGCCCCAGCCACAAGGCTATTCCGATTGAGGTGAGCAGAATGCATTTATCTGATGGTGAACAATGATTCGCTTCTTTATCTATCCGGTTCTCTGTACGGCGGGTGCCATGGCCCTGTTTAGTTTGAGCGGCTGCATGTCGGCCCGGCCAGGTTCCGCTGCTGCGGTGGCCGTTCAGCGCGAGGCTAAACCCTTTCAAGCGCAGGTCGTCGGGTTGCAGTGGTTGAACCCTCTCCAGCGACGCGACTACCCAACTGAGTGGCAACTGCTATGGACACTGGGCTTAGCTCAGCCCAACAGCGACGATGATATGGTTAAACTGAAACCCGAGAAGTACTCCAAACTCCAGGCGATAGGCATCATCGCCAGCGGTAGCGATGGGAAGGAAACCTTCAAGGGATATCATCATAAATATGTCGAAGCACTGACAGGCCTTTTCCACGATATCTACTTCTCAAGTTCAACATATTTCTACAATGCGCATTCGCCCACGGACAAGAAGACTTGGCGCGAGCTGGCGGGAATTCATATTGAATATGCGATACCAGAAAGAAGGATCGACCCCGTTGAAGCGGGAATTTATCTAAGAGACGATCTGGTCAGAACTTTTAAAATCGGGAACACGGCCGTTCCGAAAGCTTGGAGCCGCGCAACGCCGCCTGATGTGCGGGTGACCACAGGTGGGGCGAATGCCGGTTTCACTTCGCTGGCGGCTGGCCTCGATTATCTACAATCGCACCCGAACGAAACGGTTTGGGTTATGAATTGGGACGCACCAAGCTTTCCACCAAAGAGTGGGCAAATCAACGAGAACATGGTGCTGCTGGTGCTCGCCGGACCGAACTACAAGACGGAGCGAGCGCCACTGGCCTGGATCGGGTACCCTGCCACCAAAAAAATCGGCGATTTTGAAGCGCAGAACGGCCAGCCTCCACGTCAGATCCAGGCATGGAAGGCTGCAGTTGAGACGGCTGCGCAAAACGCGGGAAAACAGGACAGCGACATTGGATACGTCATCCATGATGCGAACAACAGCCATCCTGCATCGTCCGAGCGTATTGGCGCCTTGGCGCAAACGCTCACGACAGAACTGGTGGATTTCGACTTCAAGAAGCAAACCTTTAATACGCCGGCTTTGCTCGGCGAAATGGGCGCTGGTACTGCGCTGACCAATGTCGCACTTGGCATCGGCTACGCGAATCATATTGGCAAACACGTGCTGGTGGCAGGTACCACTGACTCCGAACAGCCAACGGCAGTAGTGGTAAGCCCACCCGCCAAGGTGCGGCCGATCGATCCGAACGCGCCATGGTTCCGTGCCCGGGGCGGTGGCAGCGCATTTCTGCCGTGGTGGGGGCTGCGGCATGATGCCAAACCGGCCGTGCAAGGATATTCGCGATGAGTAGGGCCGGCATATGCGCGAAGCGCGCACGATTGAACTCGCAGTTTCTTGATTTTTGTATAATTTATAGTTTGGCAATGTTGCCGTACTGAATTAGACAAGATCATATGGAAGAAGTGACGACGCCGGTCCAGGATAAGCGCGCGCCCAAGTGGCGGCGATATGCGATCTACTTTTTTGCAGCCGTAGGCTTGCTGCTGTCGGTGCTGATTGGCGTGGCTGCCCTCGGCGTGAAAAGCGCGCCGCCGGTGCTGAGCTTTGATCAGGGTGAGATCATTGAGAAAGTAATGGCGCGTAATTACGGCAAGTATTCGGAGTCGGAGCGTGGCTGGCTTTACGTCGATGATGCGACCAAACTGACTTACCTGGTCACGGTGGTGCAGTAGAAGAAGGTCGACGGCAAGGATGGCGAGGAGCTTTATTTCGTTACCAGCGGCCGTAGCCTCAACTCGCCGAACGAGACCGATTCATTCTACGGTGTGTTCCAGGTCAGCTGGAATAATGGCCAGCTTCTCGAGTATGGCGATGCGCGTCGCCCTTCGGGTACCGATCCGGTGACACCCGAGCGGGTGCTGTTCGAAGCGTTCAGCGCGGACGTGCGGGGCTGGGTAATCAAGACCAAGGATCTGGAAATCAGCGATGGCTCGGTACTGGATTCCACCAGCAACGTCGTGCTGGCGCCGGCCGATGGCGGAATCGCCGTGCTGGCGGAGTTTTATGGTGCGTTTAATATCCTCGGTGCCGGGAGCTGCGAGGAGACGGAGCGTTTGCATGCTAGTTGGAAGCAGGCGCAGGGACAGCCCAGGGCTGCGCCGGCAGAGGGCGAGGCGAACGCCATGTCGCCGGAAGAGCAGGCGGATGACAATATTGAGCCGCCACGCTGCACCAAGCTGCGGTGGACGTACCGCACAGATCCGCCTGTCGACGCGTCGTTCACGCCTTTGTACGTCACGCGTAAAGCAGGCATGCGTAATGGCGACCCTGTCGCGGCGAAAACATGGAAAGTCATGTTCGATCCCAAGAGCCATACCTACCTGCTGCCTAAAGAGCTGAAGGACGTGGCGGGGTGAGCGGCAGCGTGCGCTGCTGGGGACTGCTGGCTGGCATATTGGCCTGGCCGCTTCATCCCGCGCTGGCTGCCGCGCCTGAGGTGACGCTGACTATCCCTAATATGCTCGACGGCCAGGCGGCGTGTGTCGTGACGTTGCCATTGGCGCCGGAACAGTGCACGGCAAGAAGCTGCGAGTTGCCACTTCCGAAAGGAAGTCCCCAGGCATCGCATGTGCTCCACTTGAGTTGCCTTCCTTCCGGCTCCGCTACCGGCATCGAAAGGCCGCCGCCGGAAGCATGGGAAGAGTCGGTGTTTGCCGATGGCCAGAACATCAATATCTTAATGATGGATGGCTATCGCGGCACGCCTGAAGAGGGGATGCGTTCAATCGATTTCTGCTTTATTCGGATGAAGGCCTACCTTTGCGGCGCGACCACGTTACCTCGAATGGGGGCGCGTCAGCAACGTGCGGCAGTTGCCGCTGCCAAGAAAGTCATTAAAGGCATCAAGCTACGCGAACCCCGCGCGCACGATTGAAAGCGGCGTTTTCTTGGTCTTTGTATAATTTACGGTTTGGCAATATTGCCCCACTGTAATAGCGAAGATCAAATGGAAGAAGTGACGACGCCGGTCCAGGTAAAGCGCGCGCCCACATGGCGGCGTTTCGCCATCTACTTTTTTGCCGCCCTTGGCTTGATATTTTCAATCTGGATTGCCGTGCTGGCATTCCAAAGCAAGCAGAGCAGTTTCCTGACCTTTGATGCCGATGCGGCCATTGAAGGCGTCATGTCCAGTAATTACGGCAAGTACTCGGACACCCAGCGCGGCTGGCTTTATGTCGATGAGCAGAGCAAATTAACCTATGTCGTGACCGTGGTGCAGCGAAAAAAGGTCAATGGCAAAGAAGGGGAAGAGCTTTATTTCATTACCAGCGGCCATGCCATCAATTCCAATTCCGGTGATGACGCCTTTTACGGCGTATTCCAGCTCCGCAATAACAATGGCGAGCTATATGAATATAGCGACCCGCGCCGTCCGTCCGGTGCGAATGCGGTAAAACCTGAAAATGTGCATTTTGAGAGGTTAAGCGCGGATGTCTGGGGCTGGGTCGTGAAAATCACCGATATTGAAACCGGTGACGGCGAAGAAATCACTAATACGCGCAACGTCGTATTGGCGCCGCATAAAAACCAGATCGCGGTATTGGCGCAGTTTAGCGCCGCGAACAAGGTGATTGGCAGCGGCGGCTGCCAGGAAACCGAGCGCTACTATGCGGAATGGCGGCAGGCACAAGCCCAAAAGAAAGCTGCCCCGGCGTCGGAAAATTCCAATGAAGAGTCATTTGACGGTGAAGATTATGAGCCGCCGCGCTGCACGTCATTGGAATGGACTTATCGCACCGAGCCGGTAGTTGATTCGACATTTACACCGTTGCATATCACCCGCAAGCCCGGGATGGAAGAGGGCGTGGCGACACCCGCTAAAACCTGGAAGGTCATGTTCGATCCCAAGAGCTACACCTATCTGGTGCCGGAAGAGCTAAGGAACGCCGGGTTGTAGTGCCGCTTCCCTCTGGGAGCGCAAAATGTCCGCGCCAAGGTCTGGTGCATTCAAGCTAACATCTGGCATGAAAGCGGCAAGGCGGCGCGGAGCAGTTTTAGCGGCGGGGCTTTCTGGCGGCGAAAATGTGTAGAATGAGTCCATTGCGCTTGAGGGAGCTCGCATGGATATCAAAGGAGGCCAACGGCTGCTTTTAAGTATTCTGTTGGCGCTGCCCTTCATTTCTCCTGTGGCTAATTCCGCCGAGCTGGCTGCCGTGCGGGTGGCGGCGCAGTCCGATTCTGAGCCGAAATTTATCGCGCACGGCAATCTGGTAAGCGGAATTTGCATCGATATATTCCGGGCAATCGAAAATACCGATTCCGGGATTAAGTTTATCGGCGAGCAGAGCTGGATGTCTTTAAAGCGCATCGAAGCCATGGTGGCGGCGGGGCAGCTGGATGCGGTTTGCGGTCTTATCCGGAATGAGGAACGCGCGGCGGCTTATCGGATTCCGGAGACGCCATTATTTACCGTTGCCTATCATTTCCTGGTACGCGCCGATGATCAGGTGAATGTCAAAAACCTGGATGAAGTCCGCAAGCTGAAAAATAATGGGGTGATCCTGGTGAATGGCGGCAGCGGTGCAGTCACCTTTTTGAAGAACGCCGGCAACCTGAAAATCGATAGCCTGGCCAGCTCAACGGCCAGGAATATTGAAAAGCTATTGGCAGGCCGGGGCCGTTTCTTTTATTATCGCCAGCCCGGATTGAATTCGGAAATACGAAAGGCCGGTCATGAGGGCAAGGTGCGCATCCTGCCGACAGTGTTCGATGCGCAAGTGTTTTATATGATGCTCGGCCCGCATATGCCAAAAGAAACCGAAGCCCGGCTTGTCCAGGCCCTTGCCCGGTTAAACGAGCGCGGTGAGCTGAAACAAATCGCCGAAAGGTGGGCCAATTACTGAAGATTAATTACGCGGCGCTTGCCGTGTCGGACGCCAGTTGGCGTATTTGCGGTCGATGGCGGCGGAGGTGCCGTCTTTCACGATCTCGGCCATGGCGCTCGACAGCGCACTGACCTGCGCATCGGGCACGGCCTTGTTACAGGCCAGGTAGGCGCGCGAAAGGTGGAAGGTCAGCATGGGGACCACCTTGTCGCTCAACCCTTCGGTCTGCAACACGCCGTTGGCGAGCGGGATGCTGGCCACCCACAGGTCGATGCGTTTGCCGACCAGCTTGCGCGGATTGGAGAAATTATCGCCCGCCGTGTCGACCGTGAAGCCGCGCGCCTGCAGATACTGCGCGCGCACGTCGCCCGCATAGCCGCCAATGCGCAAGCCTTTTGCGTCTTCCAGCCTGGCCAGGCGGAACGGGGCGTCGGCCAGGCCGTAAAAAGTCCAGTCGACTTCGCGCAAAGGGCCGATCCATTTAAACAGCGTTTCGCGTTCCGGCGTGCGCGAGGTGGAGAATACGCAGGAGTAAGGTGTGCGCAGGGACAGTTCGTAGGCGCGGCGCCAGGCCATGACTTCGACCGTGTAGCTGATGCCGGCGCGCGACATGATCTCTTTGATTTTGTCGGGCGAGATGCCGAACACGCGTTCGCCGTCGCGCATGATGTCGGGCGGCGTATGCTCGGTGAACAGCCGCAACGGCTCCGCTGGCGCTGCGCAGGGCAAGGCCAGCACCGCTATGGCAGTGAGCAGTTGGGCGGTCATGATTTGCTCATCTTCTGCATATTGCCAGGCAAAGTCAATCGACCCGCGCGGGGGGCTTTTCTACGCAGGACTACGTAGAAGACCTTACTTGTGTCATATAAAAATTGCTGGTACAACATCACAAGGTAGTGCTAGTCGAACATCACAACGCAGTACTAATCAAATATCAATCTGGACGGGAGACATCCATGAAACGCTTTATGCTGCCAGCCCTGGCTGGCGTTGTATTCTTTGGCGCCTCGAGCGCCTATGCCCAAAGCTATCCGACCAAGCCGATCACCATGATCGTGCCGTTCGCCGCCGGCGGCCCAACCGATACCGTCGCGCGCCTGCTGGCGCAGTCCATGGGCACCAAACTGAAACAGCAGATCATCGTGGAAAACGTCGGCGGCGCCGGCGGCACCATCGGTGCGGCGCGCGCGGCCAAGTCGGCACCGGACGGCTACACCATCTTCCTGCACCACATCGGCCACTCGACCGCGCCGGCGCTGTACCGCAAGCTCAGCTATAACGCCATCGACAGCTTCGAGCCGATCGGCCTGGTGACCGACGTGCCGATGACCCTGGTGGCGCGCAAGGACTTCCCGGCCAAGGACTTCAAGGAACTGCTGGCGTACGTGAAGGCCAACAACACCAAGGTGACCTACGCCAATGCCGGCCTGGGTTCGGCATCGCACCTGTGCGGCATGCTGTTCATGTCCGCCATCGCCACCGACCTGACCACCGTGCCGTACAAGGGCACCGGCCCGGCCATGAATGACCTGCTGGGCGGCCAGGTCGACTTCATGTGCGACCAGACCACCAACACCTCCAGCCAGATCAAGGGCGGCAAGATCAAGGTGTACGGCGTGACCACCAAGAAGCGCGTGCCTTCGCTGCCGGACGTGCCGACCCTGAACGAAGCCGGCCTGCCAGGCTTCGAGGTCGCCGTGTGGCACGGCATGTACGCGCCGAAAGGCACGCCGAAGCCGGTGATCGACAGCCTGGTCGGCGCCCTGCAGGTGGCGCTGAAAGACCCGGCCGTGAAGCAGCGCTTCGCCGACCTGGGCACCGAGCCGGTCGAAGAAAAACGCGCCACGCCGGAAGCGCTGCGCGCCCACCTGAAAGCCGATATCGACCGCTGGGCGCCGATCATCAGCAAAGCCGGCGTGTACGCCGACTAAGGAGAGCTGAATGTCTGCAATCCGCCACCCGAAGGATTTCTGGATCGGGGCGATCTTCATTGCCTTTGGCCTGGGCGCCGTGTTCACGCGCGGCGACCTGGAGATGGGCAGCGGCGGCCGCATGGGCCCGGCGTACTTCCCGGTTGTCCTCGGCATCCTGCTGGCGCTGATCGGCGCCGTCGGCGTCGTGCGCTCCTTCTTCCGCCATGGCGCGCCGATGGAAAAGCTGCACCTGAAGCCGCTGGCCCTGGTGCTGCTGGCCGTGGTGCTGTTCGGCATCCTGATGCGCGGCGCCGGCCTGGTGCCGGCCGCCGCCGTGCTGGTGCTGGTCAGCTTCTATGCCCACCCCAAGTTCCACTGGAAGGAGGGGGCGCTGCTGGCCGTGGGCTTGGCCGGCTTCTGCTACCTGCTGTTCATTAAACTCCTGGGCTTGCCGATCCCCGCGCTCGGCCCCTGGCTTGGTTTCTAGGAGGCCACGATGGAAATCCTGAGCAACCTGGGCCTGGGCTTCGAGGCCGCCTTTACCCTGACCAACCTGATGTACTGCCTGCTCGGTGTCTTTATCGGCACCGCGGTCGGCGTGCTGCCGGGGCTGGGACCGATCGCCACCATCGCCATGCTGCTGCCGGCCACCTTCGGCCTGCCGCCAATCGCGGCGCTGATCATGCTGGCCGGTATTTATTACGGCGCCCAGTATGGCGGCTCCACCACCGCCATCCTGGTCAACCTGCCCGGTGAATCATCCTCGGTGGTGACAGCCATCGACGGCTACCAGATGGCGCGCAAGGGGCATGCCGGCAAGGCGCTGGCCACGGCCGCGCTGGGGTCCTTCTTCGCCGGCTCGGTGGCGACGGTGGTGGTGGCCTGCTTCGCCCCGCCGCTGGCCGACCTGGCGCTGAAGTTCGGCCCGGCCGACTACTTCTCGCTGATGGTGCTGGGCCTGGTGGCCGCCGTGGTGCTGGCCAGCGGTTCGCTGCTGAACGCGGTGGGCATGGTGGTGCTGGGCCTGATCCTGGGCCTGATCGGTACCGACGTGAACTCCGGCCAACAGCGCTTTACCTACGACTTCCCCGAACTGGCCGACGGCATCAGCTTCGTGATCGTGGCGATGGGCATGTTCGGCATCGGCGAAATCGTGCGCAACCTCGAGCATGACGAGGAACGCCACCTGCTGATGAAGAAGGTGTCGGGCCTGATGCTGAACAAGGAAGACTTCAAGCGCATCCTGGCGCCGGTGCTGCGCGGCACCGCGCTCGGTTCCCTGCTTGGCATCCTGCCCGGCGGCGGCGCCATGCTGGCTTCCTTCGCCGCCTATTCGATCGAGAAGAAGGTGTCGCCGAACACGAAAGAGTTCGGCCAGGGCGCCATCGAAGGGGTGGCGGCGCCGGAATCGGCCAACAATGCCGGCGCCCAGACCTCCTTCATCCCGATGCTGACGCTGGGCATCCCGTCCAACCCGGTGATGGCGCTGATGATCGGCGCCATGATCATCCAGGGCATCACCCCGGGGCCGGCCGTGATGACCGAGAAGCCGGACCTGTTCTGGGGCCTGATCGTTTCCATGTGGTTCGGCAACCTGTTCCTGGTGGTGCTGAACCTGCCGATGATCGGCCTGTGGGTGAAGATGATCACGGTGCCTTACCACCGCCTGTTCCCGGCCATCCTGCTGTTCTGCGCGATCGGTGTGTTCAGCCTGAATAACGCCCAGTTCGATGTCTGGCTGATGGCGATTTTCGGCCTGTTTGGCTACATTTGCGCCAAGCTCGATGCGGAGCCGGCGCCGATGCTGCTGGGCTTCATCATCGGCCCGATGCTGGAGGAGTACCTGCGGCGCGCCCTGCTGCTGTCGCACGGCGACCCGATGGTCTTCCTCAACCGTCCGATCAGCGCCACCCTGCTGGCGCTGGCCGCGATTGCCCTGGCGGTGGTGCTGTCGCCATCCTTGCGCAAGAAGAGGGAAGAAGCCTTCCACGAGGAGTAAGCCGCATGCGCCGCCAGCTGGTCCTGTTGCTGTTGTTGCAGGTCGTGGCGGCGCCGGCGCAGGCTGCCTGCAGCCGTCCGCTCAAGGTCGTCATCAGCCCCATGGGGCGCAATATGATGGTCGAAGCGGACGGCAGCATCGGCGGCGTCGTCCCCGATTTCCTCAAGCTGGTGGCCAGCCGCACCGGTTGCCAGTTCGAATACACCAGCGTGCCCCGCGCGCGCGCCCATGTGCTGTTTGAAAACGGCGAAGTGGACCTGATCCCCGGCACCACCCGCACCGACGAGCGCGACCAGCTCGGCCTCTTTATCCATATGTATCACTCGCGCGCCATGCTGATTGCCCTGGCGGGCCGGCTGCCGCCCGAGCTTGGGCTGGACGAGGTCGGCAGCCGCGGCCTGAGCCTTGGCGCCGTGCGCGGCAACAACTACGGTCCCGAATACCTGCGCCTGGTGGAGCAGGCCGGCAGCCTGCCGCGCCTGTCGCTGGTGCCCGACCCCGACACGGCGGCGCGCATGCTGGCCGGCGGCCGTTTCGACGCCGTGCTGGCCGGGCCCTCGGTCTTTGCCGAGGCGGCGCAGCGCGCCGGCCTGGGCGACAAGGTGGCGGTGACCGCCGTGCATGGCATGCAGCCGGCCCAGGTCGGCATCTACCTGCACCGCAAGGCGGTGCCGGCCGCCGACCAGGCGCAACTGCGCGAAGCCATTGCCACTTTGGTCACGCGCGGCGAGTACAGCCGGTTGGTGCGCCAGTACTACGCTGAACCCAAATGGAGCACGCTGGGCCTCGATACGCGGCCGGCCGGCGGCGCCAAACCGTGAGCTGCGTTGTGGGCAGACAACGACTGAGGGCGCCAAATTAAACTGCTTAAAGCTTAGGCAGGCGTTGGTGACAATGCGAGAGAATCGCTAGGGGCGGGCTGGCTATACTGAAGATTCCCAGTGGCAATTCCCCCCCTATCAGGAGCTCCCATGAATAGCATAGCCATTCAGCAAAGCCAGCTGCAGGAAGTCGAACTCCAGGCCATCAACGCCGCCTTGAACCGTGTGCAGGCCGTCATCGAATTCCAGCTGGACGGCACCATCCTGCACGCCAACGACAACTTCCTGGACGCGGTCGGCTACACGCTGGAGGAGATCCAGGGGCGCCACCATGCCATGTTCTGCGAGAGCGCCTTCGCCGCCAGCGAAGCGTATAAACAGTTCTGGGAGCGCCTGCGCGGCGGCCATTTCGAGCATGGCGAGTACCAGCGCGTCGGCAAGGGCGGGCGCCAGATCTGGATCAATGCCTCGTATAACCCGGTGTTCGACGCCGATGGCCGGCCTTACAAGGTCATCAAGTTCGCCACCGACATCACCGCCGCCAAACTGCGCAACGCCGAATACGAGGGCAAGGTCAGCGCCATGGACAAGGCGCAGGCCGTAATCGAGTTCGACATGGGCGGCCATGTGCTGACCGCCAACGCCAACTTCCTCGACACCATGGGTTACGCGCTGGAGGATATCCAGGGCGAGCACCACCGCCTGTTCTGCGAAACCGAGTACGCCGCCAGCCTCGATTACAAGCGCTTCTGGCAAAAGCTGAACCGGGGCGAATTCGACAGCGGCCGTTACAAGCGGGTCGGCAATGGCGGCAAGCAGGTCTGGATCCAGGCCACCTACAACCCGATCCTGGACATGAACGGCAAGCCTTTCAAGATCGTCAAGTTCGCCACCGACATCACCGAGCAGGTGATGCTGGAGCAGGGCATCAAGGACAAGGCCAGCTGCGACGCCGCCAAGATCGAGCGCCTGCTGGAGGCGGTGGCGCGCGCCGCCCGGGGCGACCTGACGGCCGAGGTGCCGGTGCACGGCGACGAGCCGCTCGACCAGCTGGGCGCCGGCATCGGCAAGATGATGGGCGACCTGCGCGGCGTGATCGGCCAGGTGGTGATGTCGGCCACCGCCTTTGCCGACGATGCCGAATCGATCGCCAGCCGCGCCAGCGTGGTGGCGGGCGGCTCGCAGGAGCTGGGCGCCACGGTGGAGGAAATGAATGCCTCGGTCGACGGCCTGACCCGCTCCATCGACGCCATTGCCACCAGCACGTCCCACGCCAACGACCTGGCCAAGGCCACCCAGGACGAGGCCGAGGCGGGCGCCAAGGCGGTGGCGCGCTCGATCGAGGCCATGGACCTGATCAACCGCTCCTCGGAAGACATTGGCGAGATCGTCAAGGTGATTTCCGACATTGCCAACCAGACCAATATGCTGGCCTTCAACGCCGCCATCGAAGCGGCGCGCGCCGGCGAGCATGGCCTGGGCTTCTCGGTGGTGGCGGACGAGGTGCGCAAGCTGGCCGAACGCTCCTCCCAGGCCACCAAGGAAATCTCCAAACTGATCAACGAGTCGGTCAAGCGCGTCAACACCGGCACCGCGATTTCGCACCAGGCCAGCGAGGCGTTCGACCGCATCGTCAAGGGCGTGGGCAAGACCAGCGAGGCGATCGCCGCCATCTCGCACGAGGCGCGCGAAGAGCTGCTGGCGGCGCGCGAGGTGAGCGTGGCCATCAACCACATCGCCGAGGCGGCGGAGCAGTCGGCCGGCAGCTGCGACAGCATCGCCTCCTCGACCGCCAGCCTGAACACCCGGGCCGGGGAATTGAACAAGATCGTCGCTGGCTTCGTGGTGTAAGCCATGGATGCCTTGCGCGTAATACCCGGCGCCGCGGCGGCGCCGGGGGCGGCGCTGCCGGCCGTCGAAATGTTCGGCTCCTTCCTGCTCGGCAGCGACGAGTTCGCGCTGCCGGCCCTGGCCATCCGCGAAGTGGTCAACTTCCCCGAGCGCATCACCAGCGTGCCGCTGGCGCCGCCCTACCTGGCCGGCATGTTCACCCTGCGCGGCAGCGTGATCCCGGTGGTCAGCCTGGCGCGCCTGTTCGACCCGGCGGCGCCGGGCGCCGATCCGGCGCAGAAGATCGCCATCATCGACTACCAGGACGTGCAGGTCGGTTTGCTGGTGCACGGTACCGGCGAAATCCTGCGCGTGCGGCCCGAGCAACGCAGCCGGTTGCGTTATGCCGAGGGTTCGACACAAGGGGTAGTAGCCGGCACCATCCTGCTTGACGAGGGACGGCGCCTGGTGCAGGTGCTCGATATCGAACGCCTGGTGCGCATCGAGAACGTGCCGCAGGTGCAATCGATGCGCGCGGCCGGGGCGGAAACCCGGCGCCAGCTGCGCGTGGTCGGCGCGCGCCGCCACGCCATCAGCTTCCGCGCCGCCGGCGCCCGCTTTGCGATGGAGATGCATGCGATCCAGGAAATCGTCCGCGTGCCGGAGCTGACCCAGACCGTGCTAACCAGCCCCCTGTGCCTGGGGCGCATGCACTTCCGCGGCAAGCAGGTGCCGGTGGTGGACTTCGCCACGCTGGCCGGCGGGCAGGCGGCGGCCGGCGACGGCGCCGAGCAGCGCGTGCTGGTGGCGCATATCGGCGAGGCGACGGTCGGCTTCCTGGTCGACGCGGTGGAGAGCATCCTGCATTTCAGCAGTGAAGAGGTGCTGCCGATCCCATTGCTGAGCAAAGCGCGCAGCGGCATGTTCGCCGGCTGCGTGGCGCGCAGCGGCGAAGAGGACGTGATCCTGCTCGATCATGCCGGCATCTTCTCGCGCAGCGAGATCGGCGAGATGGACCTGGGCCACCGCAACCTGTACCCGGCCGACGGCGAGGCGGTGCAACGCCAGCGTGCCGGGCGCAAGGTCTACCTGAGCTTCCGCGTGGGCGAGCTGTTCGCGCTGGAGCTGAAACAGGTGCGCGAGATCATCGACCATGCGGGCGACATCAGCCACCCGCCCGGCATGCCCGACTACCTGTGCGGCGTGTTGAACCTGCGCCAGCAGCTCATCAGCCTGGTCGACCTGCGCCGCCTGTATGGCATGGCGCAGGGTGCGGGCGAGGGCGCCGGCAAGGTGCTGGTGATCGAGCGCGGCGACGAGCGCTATGGCCTGGTGGTCGATGCGGTGTGCGACATCGTCACAGTGGATGACGGCAAGCGCTACGCCACGCCCTCGCTGATGAAGAAGCCGGAGGAGCGCTGCCTGTCGGCCGAATCGAGCGAGGTGCTCGAACTGCCGCAAGCCGATGGCAGCGCGCACAGCACCTGCCTGCTCGACCTCGAACGCGTGCTCGCGCGAATTTCGCATGTCGTTTAATCGCGACGAAAAAAAATCTTCAAAGCCCGCCTGCAAGCGCCCCGGTCTCGCGATCCATCGCAAGCCGGGGCGCTTCGCTTTTCATACAGCCTTTACCTAAAGGCGTTATGCGAAGGGTGGTGGCGCGGCGCGGCGCATGCGCGGTGCGCGCGCACCGATCGCAGCACGCTTCTATGTGCGCGAACGCGCAGATCGATACAAAAAAAGAAGAAGAAAATCATTCGTGCTAGTTGCGCATCAACAAGCTTTCGTGTACTTTGCGAACTTGAAAACGCGTGAATTTGCAAGCACTGTTTTTTCGAGTGTGTTGTTACCGCAAAAGTCGAAAAATAATGGGAACTTAAAACGCATAAGTATGCTTAAAGACCACACGACGACAGCGAAGCCGCTCACCTGATCCTGCGATCAGGGCCGGGCGGTTTTTTCTTTGAACGCTGGTCGTATCAAGTGGCCCGACGAGGGGTTGAGGAGCTGACTGTACGCCCCACCCGCGCAATCGTCGCGATAAAGATTTTGAGTCCGACGCCGCCAAGCACCGGCGCCGGAGTCGATGGCTGAAGCGCTGCACTGGTGAGGAGGTGCAGCAGTTCAGCTGGGTGCCGAATTCATTAGCGCAAACCGCAATCCTGTTTGTGCCGATGAATAATTCGCCTGGTCCAGCGCAGGGCCGGACGGGTTTTAATCATGTGCGTGAATTTTCCCATCCCAGATGAAGGAGAACTAAAAATGGCAACCGCCGCTAAGAAGAAACCTGCAGCCGCTAAAGCAGCTGCTCCAGCAAAGAAAGCCGCCGCCGCTAAGCCGGCCGCTAAAGCCGCAGCTAAGCCAGCTGCTAAACCAGCTGCCAAGAAAGCCGCTGCCAAGCCAGCCGCTAAACCAGCAGCGAAGAAAGCCGCTGCCAAGCCAGCAGCAAAACCAGCAGCGAAGAAGGCCGCCGCTAAGCCAGTAGCGAAGAAAGCTGCCGCTAAGCCAGCAGCAAAACCAGCAGCGAAGAAAGCCGCAGCGAAGCCAGTAGCGAAGAAAGCCGCAGCTAAGCCAGCAGCAAAACCAGCAGCGAAGAAAGCCGCCGCTAAACCAGCAGCGAAGAAAACCGTCGCTAAAGCAGCAGCTAAACCAGCAGCGAAAAAAGCCGCTGCCAAGCCAGCAGCCAAGAAAGCCGTTGCCAAGAAAGCCGCAGCGAAGCCAGTAGCGAAGAAAGCCGCTGCCAAGCCAGCAGCCAAGAAAGCCGCCGCTAAACCAGCAGCGAAAAAGACCGTAGCTAAAGCAGCTGCCAAGCCAGCCGCCAAGAAAGCTGCTGCCAAGCCAGCCGCCAAGAAAGCTGCCGCCAAACCAGCTGCCAAGCCAGCTGCCAAGAAAGCCGCTGCCAAGCCAGCCGCCAAGAAAGCCGCTGCCAAGCCAGCTGCTAAAAAGGCCGCTCCTAAAGCCGCTGCAAAACCAGCTGCCAAGCCTGCAGCTAAAAAGGCCGCCCCAAAAAAAGCCTCGGCTAAGCCAGCAGCCAAGCCAGCTGTTGCGCCAGTAGCCGTAGCACCGGCTGCAGCTCCTGCTGCTAAACCAGCTGCCCCAAAAAAGGCCGCTCCTAAGAAGCCTGCTGCTCCCAAGAAGGAAGCTGCGAAGCCAGCCGCCGCACCAGCACCAGCTGCTGCAGCCCCAGCTCCAGCCGCCGCTCCGGCAGCCAAAACCGTTATCGCCCCGGCAGCCGCCTGGCCGTTCCCGACCAGCACCCGTCCTTCCTAAGCGTTTAAGCGCTTAGAGCCGGATGGCGAAAGCACCGCTGTGTGAGACAATCGCACAGCGGTTTTTTTATTTGGAGTGAACCCGTGTTTAGTATTCTCAAGCTGATCGTCGATGTCGCTGCCGGCTTGCTGGGCGGTGTGCTGTTGCTGCGATTCTGGATGCAGGCTATCCGCGTCCGACCGCCGTCGTCGGTGGCCCAGTTTACTTTTCAGCTATCGGACTGGCTGGTGCGGCCGCTGCGCCGCATCGTGCCCGGCATGGGCGGCTATGACTGGGCCAGCCTGATTGGCGCCTTCCTGATCGTGATCCTGGCGACGTCGGTGCTGTTCCTGATCGGCGCCACGGTGGAGATTGTGCTGCTGGCGGCCCTGCAGCGCTTCCTGGAATGGATCCTGTTCGGCTTCATGGCGCTGCTGATCATCGAGGCGATCTTCTCCTGGGTCAATCCGCACGCGCCGCTGGCGCCCTTTGTGCGGGCCCTGAACGAACCGCTGCTCAAGCCGATCCGCAAGGTGGTGCCGCTGGTCGGCAACCTGGACCTGTCCTTGCTGGTGGCCCTGATCCTGCTGCAAATCTGCCAGATCCTGCTTGGCATGCTGTTTAACTGATGAGCCGGAGCTGGTGTTCCGCTGTGCCAGGCGGCGTGCGCCTGGCCGTCCAGATCCAGCCCAACGCGAAGAAGACCGAGGTGGTCGGCGTGCTGGGCGATGCACTGAAAATCAAACTGGCCGCGCAACCCATTGAAGGGAAGGCGAATGAGGCGCTGGTGAAGTGGCTGGCCGGCACCCTGGGCGTGTCGCGCAGCGCGGTGACGCTGACGCACGGGCAGACCAATAAGAAGAAACTGCTGGAGGTGGCGGGGGTGGGGCTGGAGGATGTGGTGCGGCTCGAAAACCCGTAAACCCGGTAAAGCGGGGTCAGACCCGAGGGTCAGACCCCGACCTGCGGCCGCCGCGTAGAGAAGGGTCAGACCCTTGGGTCTGACCCAGGTTTCCCGGGTTAAAAGCGATAACCGAAAGCCGCTTCGAACTTATCCGCGATTTCAGCCGGGGTAAAGACATGGTTCTGCGCCCCCTTGGTCACGATCTTGATCGCGCCCAGCAGGCTGGCCAGGCGGCCGGTCGACTCCCAGCCCAGGTCATTCACCAGGCCGTACAGCAAGCCCGCGCGATAAGCATCGCCGCAGCCGGTCGGGTCCAGGTCCAGCGCCGGATCGACCGCCACCGCCGGAATATCGATCCGCTTGCCGCCGGTATAAATCTCCGACCCCTTCTCGCCGCGGGTCACGATCAGCGCCTCCAGCCTGGAAGCGATATCCGGAATGGTCAAACCAGTGCGATCCATCAGCAGCTCGATCTCATAATCGTTGCAGGTCACATAAGTCGCCTTGTCGATAAAGCCGATCAGCTGCTCCGGCGTGAACATCGGCATCTGCTGGCCCGGATCGAAGATGAACGGGATACCCAGGCGCGCCAGGTCCTCGGCATGCTTCAGCATACCCAGGTGCCCGTCCGGCGAAATGATGGCGATGCGCGCCGGGCCGGCCTTCTCGATCGGGTTCTCATGCGCGAACGACATGGCGCCCGGGTGGAAGGCGTTGATCTGGTTATGGTCCGCATCGGCGGTGACGAAGCACTGCGCGTTGTAGGCGTCCTTCTTGATCAGGATATTGTCGGTCGACAGGCCCAGCTTTTGGAAGCGCTCCAGGTAAGCGGCGCAATCCTGGCCCAGCACGCCGACGATGCGCGGCTCGCCGCCCAGCATCTTCAGCGAGTAGGCGATATTGCCCGAGCAGCCGCCGAACTCGGTGCGCATGGTCGGCACCAGGAAGGACACGTTCACCTTGTGCAGCTGGTCCGCCAGCAGGGTATCGCCGAAGCGGCCTTCGTATTGCATGATGATGTCGATGGCAAGCGAGCCACAGACCAGGGCGGTTTTAGTCATAGTATTTTTATGGGTAGAAAATGGCGATGTGATAGCCGGAGGCTTTGAGCTCTTTCAGCTCAAAGTACAGTTTAATGCTTTGCTCACTGCGCGGGCCGAAGCCCTTATCCGCTTCGCTCGCCGCTGGCAGGTATTCACGCGGGGCGAACACGCGGCGCAGGACCGGCTTGTCGGCGTTGTCGTTCAGGGTCAGC
This sequence comes from Pseudoduganella sp., assembly GCF_041914865.1. Lineage (NCBI taxonomy): Bacteria > Pseudomonadati > Pseudomonadota > Betaproteobacteria > Burkholderiales > Oxalobacteraceae > Pseudoduganella > Pseudoduganella sp. Next base: position 25,513 of record NZ_JAYSCO010000044.1, read on the forward strand.
TCGATGTGCGGCCAGGCTTGCACCAGCTTGGACTGGTTGCGCAGCACGGTGCTGAAGCTGAAGGTGTTTTCGGCCATGCTGGCCAGTTCGCCTTGCTCGATGCTGAGCGCATCGAGCTGGGTCGGGAGGCTGACCTGGCAGCCCAGCGGCTGGCAGACGGCTGTCAGTGCCGGCTTGAGCTGCGGGTAGGTGGCGGCCAGGGTGTCGCGGAACGTGGTGGCGGCTTGCAGCACCAGGCCGCCCAGCAGCAGCGGGATGCCGAAAGCCATGCCGATTTTGATCGCCTTGCCGTATTTCTGGCTGCGGTCGTGGCGTTTGACGAAGCTCAGGTCCGAGTGGTCGAGGTCTTCGGCTGGCGTTTCGTCGACGCCGGCCAGGGCGCGCATGCGGGCGTCGGCGGCGGCGCGGGTGCTGTCTGCGCGCGGTGCCTCGTCGTCGGGCAGGGAGGCGCCGTCATCGGGCACGTCGGCGTTGACGGCTGCCACGGCGTGCAGGGCGGTTTCGTCGCGCTCAGCTGCTTCTGCCTCGGGGGGCGCCAGGCTCCATGGCTCGTCGGCCGCTGGCGGCGCGGGCTGCCCGGCGGCGGGCTGGTCGTCGAAGTGGTAGGCGTCGTCCAGGCTGGCGGCGACGATGTGTTCCTGGGGCGCGTCGAAGGTGGGTTCGATGCGGCCGTCGGGGTGCTCGCCGGCAGCGCCGGATTGGGCTGGCGTCTCCACTGGGCGGGCGCGCAGGAAGGCCGGCACGAAGTCAGGGTCCGGCGCGGTGACGTTTGGCGCAGGGCTTGCCTCCGCCTGTACGAGGTCTTCGCCGGAATAGGGCGCGTCATCAGTGGATGGGGGCGCGTCGCCGCTGGAATGGAGCTCTTCGCCGGCCGGCGCGGCTGCTTCCTCGCCGTTGCCGCCCGTGTCATCGGGCGAATCCACTGCAGTGGCAACAGATGGCCCGGACTCTTCGGCCGACACAGCGGTGTCATCGGACGGTGCGGCTGCAGGGGCAGCGGATGGCTCGGCATCATCGGCCGAAGCGGTCGTGTCGCCGCTCGATGGCGCGGCCAGGATGGCCGGCGCGGCATCGTCCCCACCGGGATGGGTGGCGTCATTGGCCGGCGCTGCGGCGTCCTCGCCGGCATGGCCGGCGTCCTCGGACGGCGCGGCTGCTCGGGCAACGGATGGCTCGGCGTCATCGTCCGACGCAGCGGCGTCCTCGCCGGCATGGCTTGCGTCATCGGACGGCGCGGCTGCCGGGGCAACGGATGGCTCGGCGTCATCGTCCGATGCAGCGGCGTCCTCGCCGGCATGGTTTGCGTCATCGGACGGCGCGGCTGCTCGGGCAACGGATGGCTCGGCGTCATCGTCCGACGCAGCGGCGTCCTCGCCGGCATGGCTTGCGTCATCGGACGGCGCGGCTGCCGGGGCAACGGATGGTTCGGCATTATCGGCCGCAGGGGCTGTGTCGCTGCTCGATGGCGCGGTATCGGCGTCATCGGACGGTGCTGCGGCGCCCTTGCCGGCATGGCTTGCGTCATCGGACAGGGCGACTGCAGGGGCAGCGGATGGCGCGGACTCGTCGGCCGACGGGGCGGCGTCGCCAGCTGATGGCGTGGCCTCGCCGCCTGCATTGGCTGCGTCCTCTCCAGCGATGGCCACATCGTTTGCGTGGACGGACGCTTCTTCCGATGGAAGCGGCTGGACGTCGGGAATTGTGGTGGCAGGGGGAACTTCCGGCGCGGTGGCGTGGGCGAAGGCACGTGCCACTGCGGCTTGGGCAATATCTTCCGGCGATGGCGGCGCGGCAGGAGCCGGCGCTGCGTTGGCGGGACGCGTCAGGGCGGCGCCGCGCCAAACGGCCGGAGCGCCAGCGGCTGGCTGTACGGCTGGCTGTGCGGCTGGTGCCACCGCTGGCGATGCAGCTGGCGGTGCAGTTGGCGGCGGCGCGGCATCGTCCGCGAAATCGAGTTCGAAGTCGACCGCGCTGCCGCGCACATAACCCGCAACGGGTGGTTCGCTGACGGCGGGAACTTCGGGGATGACAGGCGTCGGCTTGGGCGCCGGCTCAACGAGGGCAGCATTGCCGTCGAAGACCTCGTGGCAGGAGCCACAACGAACAATACCCCCACGCAGTTTCAGCTGGTCAGCCGCGACCCGGAAGATCGTATTGCAATGGGGGCATTTAGTGGCGAGCGCCATCAGTACGTAAGATTACCTTGCGCCCAGCGTGCCCGACAGGCACACCCAGCCTTCATGCTCGGCCCAGACGGTGAGCTTGATGAACGGCGCATAGGCCGCGGCAACTTCTTCCGCCTGGCGCGCCAGCACGCCGGACAGCACCAGCGAGCCGCCCTCGGCCACGCGGCCGGACAGCATCGGTGCCATCAGCTTCAAAGGCGAAGACAGGATATTGGCGACCACGATGTCGAAACGCTGGGTGGCGAAGGCCGATTCGGCGAAATCGTCCGGCACGAAGTACTGGATATCTTCCACGTGGTTGCGCACCGCATTGTCGTTGGCCGACACGATTGCCTGTGGATCGATATCCACACCCGCCACCGTGGTAGCGCCCAGCTTGCGCGCCACCATGGCCAGGATGCCGGAACCGCAACCGTAATCCAGCACCGACTTGCCCGGCGCAGGATGGGTTTCCAGCCACTCCATGCACAGCTTGGTGGTTGGGTGGGAGCCGGTACCGAAGGCCAGGCCCGGGTCCAGTTCGAGGATCAGCGCGGATGGATCCGGCGCTTCGTGCCAGCTTGGCACGACCCAGATATTCTTGCCGATGTGGATAGGTTCAAACTGCGACTGGGTCAAACGCACCCAGTCCGCGTCCGCCACCGGACGGGTGGTGAACTTGGGCAGGTTGGCCAGGCCGATCGCGCCGGCAGCTGCCGCCACGATCAGGGCCTGGTCGTCCTCGTCATCGGTCAGCGCGACCACGCGGCTATGGTCCCAGGCCGCTTCGGTCGGCTCCATGCCCGGCTCGCCGAACAGGGGTTTTTCGGCGTCGGTGCCTTCATCGGCATCCTCCACCGACACCGACAGCGCGCCCGCATCCATCAGCGCTTCGGACAGGGCCTCAGCGTGTTCACGGGCTACTTCGATGACGATTTCAGTCCAGCTCATTTATTACTTACCTGCCTTTGTGCGTATTTGGGGTCTGACCCTTGGGTCTGACCCCGGTTTTCAGGGTTTTCTGGTCTTTGAAACCTTGGAAACCCGGGAAACCAGGGTACGACCCAAGGGTCGGACCCTTTTATTTACCTGCTTTTGGCATTTCTGCCAGTCGTTGTTCCAGATAGTGGATGTTGGTGCCACCTTCGATGAAGCGCGCGTCAACCATCAGCTCGCGGTGCAGCGGGATGTTGGTCGAAATGCCTTCCACTACCATTTCCGACAGTGCAATCTGCATGCGGCGGATGGCCTGCTCGCGGGTTGCGCCGTAGGTGATCAGCTTGCCGATCATCGAATCGTAGTTCGGTGGTACAAAGTAACCCGCGTAGGAGTGCGAGTCAACACGCACGCCTGGGCCGCCCGGGGTGTGCCAGGCGGTGATGCGGCCAGGCGACGGGGTGAACTTGAACGGGTCTTCGGCGTTGATACGGCATTCGATGGCGTGGCCCGACAGCATCACGTCGCGCTGGCGGAAGCGCAGCTTCTCGCCGGCCGCGATGCGGATCTGTTCCTGCACGATGTCGATACCGGTGATCATTTCGGTCACAGGGTGCTCCACCTGCACGCGGGTGTTCATCTCGATGAAATAGAACTCGCCGTTTTCGTACAGGAACTCGAAGGTG
>NZ_JAYSCO010000044.1:29309-43603 GCF_041914865.1 Pseudoduganella sp.
GTAGCCGATCTTCTTGCAGGCGGCCACGCAACGCTCGCCGATCTTGTCGATCAGCTTGCGCGGAATGCCCGGCGCCGGCGCTTCCTCGATCACCTTCTGGTGGCGGCGCTGCATGGAGCAGTCACGCTCGCCCAGCCAGACCGCGTTTTTGTGCTCGTCGGCCAGGATCTGGATTTCCACGTGGCGTGGGTTCTCCAGGTACTTCTCCATATAGACTTCCGGATTACCGAAGGCGGCGCCGGCTTCCGACTTGGTCATGGTGACCGCGTTCAGCAGCGCAGCTTCGGTGTGCACCACGCGCATGCCGCGGCCACCGCCGCCGCCAGCGGCCTTGATGATGACCGGATAGCCGACTTTGCGCGCAATCTGCACGATGGCTTTCGGATCATCCGGCAGGGCGCCGTCGGAACCTGGCACGCAAGGCACGCCGGCCTTGATCATCGCCTGCTTGGCCGACACTTTGTCGCCCATCATGCGGATCGAGTCGGCACGCGGGCCGATGAAGACGAAACCGGATTTTTCCACGCGCTCGGCGAAGTCCGCGTTCTCGGACAGGAAGCCGTAGCCCGGGTGGATCGCTTCCGCGTCGGTCACTTCGGCCGCGGAAATGATGGCCGGCATATTCAGGTAGGACTGGGCCGAAGGGGCAGGGCCGATGCAGACGGATTCGTCGGCCAGCTTCACGTACTTGGCTTCACGGTCGGCTTCGGAGTGCACGACCACAGTCTTGATGCCCAGTTCACGGCACGCGCGCTGGATGCGCAGGGCGATTTCACCGCGATTGGCAATAAGGATTTTTTCAAACATGGCAGCTTCTATGTTTGTGAAAGGAGGAGAGGATGTGCTGGCCGCCGGGGTTTCCACAGCGGCCATGGCCCGGCTTTAGCCGATCACAAACAGTGGCTGGCCGAATTCGACCGGCTGGCCGTTCTCGACCAGGATCTGGGTAATGGTGCCGGACTTGTCGGCATCGATCTCGTTCAGCAGCTTCATCGCTTCGATGATGCACAGGGTGTCGCCTTCCTTCACGGTGGCGCCCACTTCCACGAAAGCCGGGTTGCCCGGTGCGGAAGCGCGGTAGAAGGTGCCCACCATCGGCGACTTCACAACGTGGCCGGTAGGCTCGGCGGCGGCGGCTGGCGCAGCAGCGGCAGCGGCTGGCGCGGCGACCGGGGCGGCAACTGGAGCTGCGGCTGGCGCGTAGTGCGTTGGCACTTGCTGCGGCATCATCATTACCTGGTTTTGCGGCAGACCGCCGGACTTGACGATGCGAACCTTGCTCTCGCCTTCGGTCACTTCCAGTTCAGCGATGTCCGACTCTGCTACCAGGTCGATCAGCGTCTTCAGCTTGCGTAGATCCATGTTGTTGGCTCCCTGTGTCTATCTTGTTATGTTGATGGTTTCTGCGATGTCGCCTTGTGGGCGGCATCGCGTTAGATGCGCGCAGTTCGCGGTAGATTATCTGCTTTTTAAAGCAAAGTCGATGGCGAGACGGTATCCCTCGATACCAAGCCCGCAGATCGTCCCCTGTGCGATTGCGCTGAGATAGGAATGGTGGCGGAACTCTTCCCGCCGATAAATATTCGAAATGTGAACTTCAATAAAAGGGATGGCCACGCCTGCCAAAGCATCGCGCAAGGCGACGCTGGTGTGGGTATAGCCACCCGGGTTGATGACGATGAAATCCACGCCCTCGGTTCGGGCCGCGTGGATGCGGTCAATCAACGCTCCTTCGTGGTTGCTCTGGTAACAGGCAAGCTGTGCTCCGGCTGCCTTGGCTTGTGCCTGCGCCGCCTGTTCGATGTCGGCCAGCGTGCTGGCGCCATACGTTTCAGGCTCGCGCGTCCCCAACAAATTCAGGTTGGGGCCATTAAGGAGCAGCAGGTTCTTTGCCATGATTCCCTGACCATTTTCCGCGAAAGTTCCGCATTTTGCCGCCAACTCCGAGCATTGGCAAGAGAAAATAGCTCTCGGGAAGTTAATAGAACGGTCGTTCGGCGGCCTTCTAAGCCTAGTTTAAGGCAGCCAGGTCGGCCTTCAGGTCGTCGAATTTCAGGCGTGCCAGGTAAGTTTTCTTGACTGTGCCATCGGCCCCGATCAGGACCGTAAAAGGCAGCCCGCCGGAAGTGTTGCCAAATTGTCGCGCCAGTTCCGTGCCGCTCATCCCGGCCACGTAGATGGGGTAGGCGACTTTCACTTTCTGTGTAAATTCTGCAATATTGGACGGCGAATCGATGCCGATGCCGATGACCTGGATTTTCTTGCCGAGTTCCGAGTTTTGCAGTTCGGACAACTCCGGCATTTCTTCCACGCACGGCGCGCACCAGGGCGCCCAGAAGTTCACCAGCAGGTTCTTGCCTTGCCATTTCGCCAGCGCTTCCTTCACGCCCTTATCATTAGGCAGCGATTCCTTCAGCATGGCGGCGACCGGGCCGCTGACGCCGGCCGGGGCGGTGGTGGTGATGGGGGCCGGGTCCTGCTTGGTGTGGACGCCGTACCAGGCGCCGGCGCCGGCAAACGCGATCGCGGCGACGAGGTAAATCAGGTTCTTTTTCATTGTTGCGATGGGTGGCTACTGTTGGTAAGGATGCTACGCAATTCGGCAATATCGGCACGCAGCAGCTTGTCGCCGCTTTTCTTCTTCGCGCCGCGCAGGTCGTCCCGTTCGTACAGTTCGACGTGCACGCCTTCGTTCTTCCACATGAAGCTGACGGTTTCCACGTCTTCAAAACGCGGGCCGCGGAAGTGGGGCGATTGCGAGATCTCGATTTGCAGGTTCTTGTTCAATAAATAAATCTGGACTTCCTTGGCGCTGTCCGCGAACAGCTGCAAATGGATGTCGTCGTGCATGCCGGCCGTGCCGCTGAGGACCGAGCCGGTCAGGAACGGCTGGTATTGTTCCAGCATTTCCATCACTTGCAAAGCCATCATGCGCAGGCGGAATATACGCGCAGGGTGGGTGTCGGCATTATATAAAGCGTGGTATAGGCGGACTTCTTCTTCAATCTGCTCGTTATCGGGCAGGATGTCGGTGCGGTCGCGCGCTTGCGCCTCGCCCAGGATCTGGCGTGCGGCCTTGCGCTTGGCGCTGCTGTAATCGGCGCCGTCCTGCGCGATCATGCGGGCGGCGGCGGCGGCGATTTCGGTTTTTACTTCGGTGGTCATGCTTGCATCATACCCAAAACCCGGTAAACCTGGGTCCGACCCAAGGGTCGGCCCCTGTCAGCTCGCCGGCCGGCGGTCCGGAGACCGTTGGGTGTCTGACCCTTGGGTCAGACACCGGTTTACCGGGTTGAATCAGGTAAAATCCCGTTCTTGATTCTTTTCTATCCCCACCATGCACATTCACATCCTCGGCATCTGCGGCACCTTCATGGGCGGACTTGCCGTCCTGGCAAAAGAAGCCGGCCATCGCGTAACGGGTTGCGACGCCAACGTCTACCCCCCGATGAGCACCCAGCTGGAAGCCCAGGGTATTGAACTGATCCAGGGCTTCGGCCCCGAGCAGGTAGAACTGAAGCCCGACCTTTATGTGATCGGCAACGTGGTCTCGCGCGGCAACCCGCTGATCGAAGAGATCATGAACCGCAACCTGCCCATGATCTCCGGCCCGCAGTGGATCGGCGACCACATCCTCAAAGACAAATGGGTGCTGTCGGTGGCCGGCACGCACGGCAAAACCACCACCTCGGCCATGGTGGCCTGGATCCTGGAACAGGCCGGCTACGCCCCCGGCTTCCTGATCGGCGGCATTCCGCAGAACTTCGGTATCTCGGCGCGCCTGACCGGCCCCGGCGCCAACTCCGAGTTCTTCGTGATCGAGGCCGACGAATACGACACTGCCTTCTTCGACAAGCGCAGCAAGTTCGTGCACTACCACTCGAAGACGGCCATCCTGAACAACCTGGAATACGACCACGCCGACATCTTCCCCGACATCGGCGCCATCGAAACCCAGTTCCACCACCTGGTGCGCACTGTGCCGGGCATCGGCCGCGTCATCGCCAATGCCGACGAAGCGAGCCTGCAGCGCGTGCTGAAGCGCGGCTGCTGGAGCGAGAAGGAAACCTTCGGCAGCGCCGAGGGCGCCGACTGGGCCATGGCCGAACACGCGGACGGCAGCTTCGACGTCATCTTCAAGGGCGAGAAAGCGGCCACCGTCAGCTGGCAGCTGACCGGCAAACATAACCGCTCCAACGCGCTGGCCGCCATTGCCGCCGCGCGCCACGTGGGCGTGCCGATCGAGATCGCCGCCAAGGCGCTGGAGAGCTTCCAGAGCGTCAAGCGCCGCATGGAAGTGCGCGGCACCGTCAACGGCGTCACTGTCTACGACGACTTCGCCCACCACCCGACCGCGATTGAAACCACGGTCGGCGGCCTGCGCCAGAAGCTGCGCGCCACCGGCAGCAGCGGCCGCATCCTGGCCGTGCTGGAGCCGCGCTCCAACACCATGAAGCTAGGCACCATGAAGGATGCGCTGCCGGGCAGCCTGAAGGATGCCGACCTGGTGTTCGGCTTCGGCAGCGAAAAAGCCCTGGGCTGGAAGCTGGGCGATGCGCTGAAGACGATGGGCGCTATCGCCTCCGCCTACGAGGACCTGGACATGATGGTGCAAGCCATCGTGGCAGCGGCCAAGCCGGGCGACCATATTATTGTGATGAGCAACGGCGGCTTCGGCGGCGTCCACCAGAAATTGCTGGAGGCGCTGAAGTAATGATTTTGTACCTGCATGGCTTCCGTTCCTCGCCCTCTTCAATGAAGGCGCGAGTGACGGGGCAGCGCATGGCCGAACTCGGCCGCGCGGCGGAGTTCATCTGCCCCCAGTTGCCGGCCAGCCCCAGGCTGGCGATGGAGCTGGCCTTTGGCCTGGTGGCCGGCGTCGCGCCCGATGAGCTGACCATCATCGGCTCCTCGCTGGGCGGCTACTACGCCACCTGGATGGCGGAAAAGCTGGGTTGCCGCGCCGTGCTGCTGAACCCCGCCGTGGTCCCGATGCTCGACCTGGATAAGCACGTCGGCGTCACCACCGCCTACCACTCGGACGAACGGTTTGAATTCAAGCGTGAATATATAGAGGAACTGCGCGCGCTGGCCGTGCCGCAGATCACCCGCCCTGAGCGCTACTTCCTGCTCGCCTGCACCGGCGACGAGGTGCTGGACTACCGCGACATGGTGGCGCACTATGCCGGCGCCAGACAGAAAGTGGTGCAGGGCAGCGACCACGCCATCAGCGAATACGCGGACTACCTCGGCGAAGTGCTCGAGTATTGCGGCATCACGGGCGGGACTCGATGAAAGGACAATCGCTGCGCCAGGCCAACTGGCACGGTCACGTGCTCGCGACAAACGCCCCGCACCCTTACCGCCACTGGCTGACCGGCGGCGGTTCGCTGACCGCCAAGCTGAAGGCGCACAGCAGCGCGTTCCGCGTCCAGCTGCTGCACCAGGACACGGCCATCTGCCTGGCCGACGAGGCCAACGCCATCGGCTACCACCGCCCCGGCCGCGTGTGGGAGAGGGAGGTGCTGCTGCGGTGTGATAATACGCCTGTTGTCTTCGCCCACACCGTGGTGCCGATGTCGGCCGACGCCTCCGACTGGCCGCTGTTCAGCGCCCTGGGCGAACGCTCGCTCGGCAGCACCCTGTTCGGCGACCCGCGCGTGCGGCGCGGCGAACTGCAATATGCGCGCCTGCGCGCGACCCATCCGCTGGCCTTGCGCGCCCGTGCCGCCCTGGCGGCCCAGGGGGCCGAAGTCCCGGCGGATGCTTTACTGTATGCACGGCGCTGCCTGTACCGGCGCCGCGAAGGAACTTTGCTTGTGACCGAGGTTTTCCTGCCGCCGGTGCTCAAGCTCCACAGGAACAACGTGAAATGAATGTATTTTTTGAAGAATCGGGCGATTTCAAAGTAGGCAGCGTGCTGTCGCAAGCAGGCGAGGCCTACCAGGTGGAAATGGCCAGCGGCAAGCGCAACAAGGTGAAAGCCAAGGATGTGATGCTGCAGTTCGACAAGCCGGCCCCGGCCGAGCTGCTGGAGCAGGCCAAGGCGATCGCCGCCGACGTTGACCTGGACTTCCTGTGGGAAGTGGCGGGCGAAGAGGAATTCGGTTTCGCCGAACTGGGCGCCGAGTACTTCGGCCACGCCCCGACCCCGGCGGAAGCGGCCGGCCTGATCCTGAGCCTGCACTCGGCGCCGATCTACTTCCACAAGAAGGGGCGCGGCCGCTATAAGAAGGCGCCGGAGCAGACCCTGAAGGCGGCACTGGCCGGCATCGAGAAGAAAAAGCAGCAAGCCATCATCCAGGGCCAGTACGCCGAGGAGCTGAAGGCGGGCACCCTGCCGGCGTCGATGCAGAACATCGTGCAGCAGCTGCTGTTCAAGCCGGACAAAAACACCATCGAATACAAGGCGCTGGAGCAGGCCGCCAACGAGGCGCACACCACGCCGGCGCGCTTGATGCTGGCCACCGGCGGCATCAAGTCGCCGAAAGACCTGCACATGTCGAAGTTCCTGTTCGAGAACTTCCCGAAAGGCCACGGCTTCCCGGAGCTGCCGGTGCCAAGCGCGCCAGCCAACCTGCCGCTGGCTGCGGTGGAAGCGTTCTCGATCGACGACGTCACCACCACCGAGATCGACGACGCCTTCTCCGTGGTGCACCAGCCGGACGGCAAGGTGCGCGTGGGCATCCACATCGCCGCGCCGGGCCTGGGCATCAAGCCGGACGACGCCATCGACAAGATCGCGCGCAGCCGCATGTCCACCGTGTATATGCCGGGCGACAAGATCACCATGCTGCCGGATAACATCGTCGACGCCTTCACCCTGGCCGAGGGCAAGACTTGCCCGGCCCTGTCGCTGTACGCGCTGCTCGATCCGGCCGACTGGTCGGTCATTTCGACCGAGACCAAGGCCGAGCTGGTACCGATCGCCAATAACCTGCGCCACAACACGCTGGACGACCTGGTCAACGAAGAAACCCTGGCCAGCGGCGCGGGCGACTACCCGCGCAAGGCCGAACTGACCCTCCTGTGGGGCTGGGCCCAGCACCTGGAAGCGGGCCGCATGGTCAAGCGCGAAGCGTTCGGCCTGAAGCCGGAGCAGAACAACCGCGTCGACTTCAACTTCTACGTGGAAGACGACGTGGTCACGATTTCCCGCCGCAAGCGCGGCGCGCCGCTGGACAAGATCGTTGCCGAGCTGATGATCTTTGCCAACAGCACCTGGGGCAAACTGATGCACGACCATGGCGTGCCGGGCATCTACCGTACCCAGGGCCAGGGCGTGGGCGGCTGGGCTGCCAAGATGCAGGTGCGCATGATGACGCAGGCCGCGCCGCACCAGGGCCTGGGCGTGGACCAGTACGCGTGGTCGACTTCCCCGCTGCGCCGCTACACCGACCTGGTGAACCAGTGGCAGATCCTGGCCTGCGCCTCGCACGGCGTGACCGCGCCGATGGTGGCGCCGTTCAAGCACAAGGACGCCAACCTGTTTGCGATTGTGTCGGCGTTCGATGCGGCGTATGCGGCCTATGCGGACTTCCAGTCGAATATGGAGCGCTACTGGTGCCTGCGCTGGCTGGGGCAGGAGGATGCCAAGGCGGTGGAGGCGGTGGTGCTGAAGGATGAAGTGCTGCGTTTGGCCGAAATTCCGCTGATCGTGCGCCTGCCGGGCATGCCGGCTGTTGCGCGCGGTGCACACGTCAAGCTTGATGTGCTGCGCTGGGATGAGGTGGATTTGACCATCGAGACGCGTTTGCAGGAAGGGTCGATTACCTTGCCGGCCGAACCGGAGCCGGAGCTGGATGAGGAGGAGGCGCCGGCTGATCCGGCCCAGCCGGCCGAGGTGGATGCTGAAGAAGCGTCGCTGGCCAGCGAGACGGTGGTGACCGAGCCGGGGCCGCAGTAAACCCGGTAAACCTGGGTCAGACCCAAGGGTCTGACCCTTGGCCTGCGGCAGCCGCGTACCGGGGTCTGACCCTAGGGTCTGACCCCGCAGTACCGGGTTTGTGTAGAATGCAGATTCCCAAAAGCATCATCCAGAAATCCAGCGCGTGAAGTATTTCAAAGAAAACCAGTTCCTTGTCATCGCCTCCGCCGTCTCGGTGGCGGTGCACGCTGCGGCGCTGATGGTGCATTTCGCCGCCCCCAAAGCCTTCAAGGTTGAGCCGACCGACCCCGGTCTGGAAGTCATCCTGGTCAACGCCAAGCACGCCGCCAAGCCCTTGAAGGCGGACGCCCTGGCCCAAGCCAACCTGGATGGCGGCGGCAACGCCGACGCCGGCCGCGCCAAATCGCCGCTGCCCGACATGCGCCGCATGGACACCGGCGAAAGCATCCAGGCCACCCAGCGCTACATCCAGCAACTGGAAGAGCGCCAGAAAAACCTGCTGACCCAGGCCCGCAAAAGCGACCTGTCCGCGCCCCCTGTGACGGAAAAGAAACAAACCGACCCGCAGCGCACCGGCGCCGACCTGATCGAAAGCAGCAAGGCGATGGCCCGCAGCGTGGCCGAAATCACGCAAACCATCGAAGACCAGAACAAGCGGCCGAAGAAAACCATGATCACGCCGAGCACGCGTGAGGTGGGCTACGCGATGTACTACAAGACCTTCCAGCGTCGCGTGGAAGAAATCGGCACCCTGAATTTCCCGCAGAAGAACGGCAAGAAGATGTACGGCGAACTGGTGCTGTACATCCCGATCTTCCAGGACGGCACCATCTATATGAAAGAAGGCGGCATCCGCGTCGAACGCAGCTCCGGCAACCCGGCGCTGGACGAAGCGGCGATGAACATCGTGCGCCGCTCGGCCCCGTTCGGCAAATTCCCGCCGAATATGCTGTCCCATGAACGCGACGACCTGTGGGTCATCATCACCACGTTCAAGTTCACGCGCGAGGAGAAGATGGAAGCTAACCTGACCGGCGGCGCGCAGTAATGGACAAGTACTGCGTCTTCGGCAACCCGATCGCCCACAGCAAGTCGCCCGAGATCCACGCCGCCTACGCGGCGCAGACCGGCCAGCAGCTGGTGTATGAGAAGTGGCTGGCGCCGCTGGACGGCTTCGCCGCCACCGTGCAAGCCTTCATCGCCGCCGGCGGCAAAGGCGCCAACGTCACCGTCCCCTTCAAACTGGAAGCGCACAAGCTGGCCAACGCCCTGACCGTGCGCGCCCAGGCGGCGGGCGCCGTCAACACCCTGGTGTTCGGCGACGACGGCAGCGTCACCGGCGACAATACCGACGGCGCCGGCCTGGTGACCGACATCGTACAGAATGCCGGCGTGCCGATTGCCGGCAAGCGCGTGCTGCTGCTGGGCGCCGGCGGCGCCGCGCGCGGCGTCGTGCTGCCGATCCTGGAACACCGTCCCGCCACGCTGGTAATCGCCAACCGCACCGTGGCCACCGCCGAAGCGCTGGTCGAACAATTCGGCGCCCTGGCCGGCCCCGGCGTGCTGTCCGCCTGCGGCTTCGCGGCAGTGCAAGGCGCCTTCGATATCATCATCAACGCCACCTCCGCCAGCCTGGCAGCCGACCTGCCGCCGGTACCGGCCAGCGCCTTCGCCCCCGGCGCGCTGGCGCTGGACATGATGTACGGCGCCCAGCCCACCGTCTTCATGCAGTTCGCCGCCAGCCACGGCGCCGTCGCCCGCGACGGCCTGGGCATGCTGGTCGAACAGGCCGCCGAAGCCTTCCACCTGTGGCGCGGCGTGCGCCCGCAAACGGCTCCGGTGCTGCAGCAGCTGCGCGCCAAGCTATGAGCCAGGGCAAAGTCAAAGGCCGCTTCGCCTGGGTCAAGTGGATCTTCATCGTACCCATTGCGATCTTCCTCGCGGTGCAGCTGTATTTCTTTGTGCAGATCTGGTGGTGGGTCGACCATAACCCGACCATGACGGCCTTCATGCGCGAGCAGCAGGAGGCGATGCAGGAAAAGAACCCGAAGGCGCGCGTGAAGCAGATGTGGGTTGATTACGACGCCATTTCGCCTAACCTGAAGCGCGCCATCATCGCCTCGGAAGACGCCAACTTCGCCGACCACGAAGGCGTGGACTGGGAAGCGATGCAGAAGGCCTACGAGTACAACCAGCAGAAAAAGGGCAAGAAAAAGATCCGCGGCGGCTCGACCATCACCCAGCAGCTGGCCAAGAACCTGTTCCTGTCCGGCTCGCGCAGCTACCTGCGCAAGGGGCAGGAGCTGATCATCACCTATATGCTGGAGATGCTGATGGATAAACGCCGCATCTTCGAGATCTACCTGAATGTGGCCGAATTCGGCCGCGGCATTTACGGCGCCGAAGCCGCGGCGCGCCACTACTACCGTATCCCGGCCGCGAAGCTGGGCGCGGAGCAGGCGGCCCGCCTGGCGGTCATGCTGCCCCGGCCAAAATACTTCGATGCCCACCGCGAATCGGCCTACCTGGCGCGGCGCACCGGCGTCATCATGCAACGAATGAACTCGGCGGAGCTGCCATGAAGCGACAAAAAGGCATCAGTCTGATCGCGGTGGCGGTCATCATGGGCTTACTGGGGGCGGCGGCGGCGTTCGCCCTGATCTCCATGCGCAATGAGCGCAACCTGTTTGCCGAGGGGCTGGACAAGGCGAAGGCCAAAGCGGTGGAAGTGGCGGCGCCGGTCGCCCCGGCCCCGGCGCCATTGCGCAAGTGTGTCATTAATGGCAAGACCGTGGTGTCCAACACCGAGTGCGCGGAGCAGGGGCAGGTGATCAAGATCCACGACACGCGCGGTATCGAAGCGCCCAAGGCGCCACCCAAGCCGCAACCGGAGACGCCACAGGGCGCCACCGACCGCGCAATCGAGCAGGTGACACGCTAAACCCGGTAAAGCAGGGTCAGACCCAAGGGTCAGACCCTTGGGTCTGACCCAGGTTTACCGGGTTTAAGTGGTTCAAACGGTTTAAAAAAAATGCACCCCCAGGGCTGGCAGCCAATACCCCTTTACGGGTACACTTGCGAAGTTTTTTAGAACCCGCGCTCTACCCACCCTGTCCGGCTGAGATTGCCTATGATCAATGTTTTCGTTTTACAAAATGGCCGGCTCAACCAGGTGCCTATTGAGACGCGCGAAGACCTTGAGAAAGCGGCACCGGTCTGGGTCGACCTGACCGACCCAACGGAAGACGAACGCGCCTGGGTCAAATCCATCTACGGCGTGATCCTGCCCGGCGAAGACGAAGTCAAGGACATCGAAGCCTCCGCCCGTTACTATGAGGCGGAAAACGGCGACCTCCACCTGCGTACCGATTTCCTGCTGGAAGAAGACGAAGGCCCATCGCGCGTGGTCACGGTGGCGTTCATCCTGGCCAAGAAGATGCTGTTCTCGGTGCACACCGACGACCTGCCGGTATTCCGCCTGGTGCGCATGCGCGCCCGTTCGCGCCCCGGCTCGATCGAAGACTACATGGACGTGCTGCTGGACCTGTACGCCACCGACGCCGAGTATTCGGCGGACGCGCTGGAGGGCATCTACCAGAAGCTGGAAGAAGTGTCCGGCCGCGTGCTGCAGGAAGAATTCACCGACAAGGACGCAGCCGACGCCCTGAGCGCCATCGCGCACGAGGAAGACTTGAACGGCCGCATCCGCCGCAACATGATGGACACGCGCCGCGCGGTGTCGTTCCTGATGCGCGGCCGCCTGCTGAACTCCGACCAGTTCGAGGAAGCGCGCCAGATCCTGCGTGACATCGAATCGCTGGACGGCCACACCTCCTTCCTGTTCGATAAGATCAACTTCCTGATGGATGCCACCGTCGGCTTCATCAACATTAACCAGAACAAGATCATCAAGATCTTCTCGGTGGCCTCGGTCGCCTTCCTGCCGCCGACCCTGATCGCGTCGGTATACGGCATGAACTTCGACATCCTGCCCGAATTGAAGTGGGACTTCGGCTACGCCTGGGCCCTGGGCCTGATGGCCGCCAGCGCCATCGCGCCGCTGCTGTACTTCCGCCGGCGCGGCTGGCTCAAGTAAGCCGCGCCGCCAGCGCTTTCACCAGAGCTGCCGGATCATCCACGCCCAGCACGGCGTGGGTGGCGGCCTTTTCCTCGCCCAGCAAGGTAGGCAGCGCCGCCCCGGTGCGCAAGGTCAGCTCCACATTCATCTCGCCCTGGTGGCGGAAATAGCGCTTGCCGGACAGGCGCCGCTGCGGATGCGGTACGCGCTGCACGGATTCGATCATCGCATAGGGAATCGCCACATCGGCGGCCAGCGCGCCGCAGCGCACCAGCAGCGCATCGGCCGCCAGCGACACAGGCCGCACCAGCGTGGCGCGGTAATCGGCCACCAGGTAGAGCAGGCCCCAAACGGTGAGCGCGGTTGCCACCCAGGCCGCGGTGGGCGACCACATATAGTGCAGCAGGAGGTGGGCCAGCGGGATGTCGATCGCCATCAGTGCGATCCACGCCGCCTGGTTGCTGGCATTGCCGCCCGCCTTACCGGTCAGGAAGTGCTGCTCGCCTTCGAACTGCGGCGGGCGCCGCATCAGCAGGCCGTAAAACCAGACGCGCGCTTCGAGCTCCATCAAACGCGCTGTGACGCCATTGCCGAAATAGCGCTGCGCACTGGACGCCAGCAAACGGTCGATGTACCGGTTCGCGCGCAGTGCGCGGCGCAAGCCGACGACGATCCAGGCGAGCAGCGCCAGTTCGGCCACGGCGAACAGGGCCGGCAGCACGATGCGCAAGCGGTCGATGTAAAGCCACAGATGCTTCGATGCCTCGGGAATGGCGACGCTGCCGACCGCCATGCCCAGCATCAGCATGCTGGCCCACTTCTTGAAGAACTGTTTCCAGCCGGGGCGGCAAATCACGGCGTAAGCCAGCGGGAAAGCCAGCAGCAGGTCCAGCAGCAGTGGCCATTCGGGCGGCGGCGCGTGGCCGTCGGCGGCGCGGTAAAGCAGGCAATGCCCGGCCAGGGCGAGTAAGACGAAACCAGTGAACCACTGCTCCCTGCCAAGCCGCTGCAACATTTGGTCGCCCTCCTTATGAACTCGACAATTATAACTCTTGCAATTGCGCCACGTTTCGAGCTGCGCAGCTTGACAAGAAAGTTACGGCGTAACATTCTTGCGATTTACAATTCACTTTTCGGAGGGTGCATGACTGAGGCCGGTTTGTCCCCCGTATCCGAGGCCATGCTAGCCTTGCGCGAGCAGGTGATCGACGCCTGGTGCCAGGCGGTACGCGATACCCTGTGCAAGGCCGGGAGCCTGCCGGCCCCGATCCTGCTGAACACCTTACCGGTCTTTTATGAACGCCTGGCGCGCCTGCTGACGCCGCGGTACTTCCATGCCAGCGGTGTCGATGTGGCGATCATCGCTCAGGAGCACGGCGGCGAGCGCGCGCGCCTGAGCGGCTACGACACCACCACCCTGATCCGCGAGTACCAGCTGTTCCGCCAGGTTTTATTCACCATGCTGCACCAGGGCGGCATCGCGCTCACGCATGAACAGCGCGCCGCGATCGACACCTCGATCGACAGCGCCATCCGCGAAAGCGTGACGGCCTTCGCCCTGATCCAGTCGGCCCTGCGCGAGCAGTTCATCGCCGCCCTGACGCACGATTTGCGCACGCCGTTGTCGACGGTCAGCATGGCGGCGCATGTGATCGAGCAGCGCGCTGCGGACCCGGATATCCGCAAGCTGGCCGAGCGCATCAGCGCCAACGCGCAGCGCATTGAAGCCATGACGCGCGACCTGCTCGATTGCATGGTGTTCGAAGGCGGCGAGCGGCTGCCGCTGAATATCGAGGAGTTCGACCTGTCGCTGCTGGCGTACGAGGTGGCGCAGCAGGCGATGGAGCAGGGCAATGTGAAAGTGCAGGTGGAGTTCGAGTCGGTGGTGGGCCACTGGTGCCGCGCCTCGCTGCAGCGGGCGCTGGAAAACCTGTTGGGCAATGCGATCAAATACCGCGCGCCGGGTACCCCGATCCAGCTCAAGGTCGGCTGCCTTGGTGAGCGCGTCCAGCTGGAAGTGCACAACGAAGGCGAGCCGATCCCGCCCGAGCAAATGGAATCAATCTTCCAGGTCTACCGCCGCGCGCGCCGCGGCAAGAGCGCCAAAGACGGCTGGGGCGTTGGGCTGCCGTACGCCCGCCGCGTCGCCGAAAGCCACGGCGGCAGCATCGTCGTCACCAGCAGCGTCGAGGAGGGCACCACCTTCCTGCTCGCCCTGCCAACCGACGCCCGGCCTTTCAGCAATGCGCCGGTGTCGGGCTAAAAAATGGGGGAAAATGGGGACGTACCCCATTTTTCCGCGCAGCGGAAAAAATGGGGTACGTCCCC